>DATHGL010000266.1:0-4217 GCA_035317625.1 Gemmatimonadales bacterium
GCTGCTCGGCAAAGACGGGCTCGAGCGCCAGTATGACGACTCGCTGCGCGGCGCGGACGGCGTGCGGTTTGTGGAGGTGAGCGCGCTCAACCGCGTCGTGCGTGAGGCCGGCGCCGCCGCCCGGCTGCCACCCGTGCCGGGGCGGGCCGTCCACACCACGATCGACATCGAGCTGCAGCGCT
Organism: Gemmatimonadales bacterium; assembly: GCA_035317625.1. Classification (GTDB taxonomy): domain Bacteria; phylum Gemmatimonadota; class Gemmatimonadetes; order Gemmatimonadales; family GWC2-71-9; genus AG41. The sequence goes on from DATHGL010000266.1 coordinate 183, forward strand.
ACATCGCACGGATCTTCCCGGCCAGGCAGCGCGGCGCGGTGCTCGCGATGAACCCCAACAGCGGTGAGATCCTCGCGCTGTACAGTGCCCCGGGGTTCGATCCCAACGCCTTCGTGGGTGGCGTCGACCCGGAGTACTGGCGTCGCCTGAGCGAGAGCGAAGCCCACCCGCTGTTCGATCGCACGATCCAGGCGCGCTACCCGCCGGGGTCCACCTGGAAGCTCGCCCTGGCCGCGATGGCGCTGAAGCGCGGCATCGTCACGCTGCGGTCGCGCATGCCGATTCCCTGTCGCGGAGGACTCCAGTACGGCAATCGCTTTTTCCGCTGCTGGTCGGCCGGCGGGCACGGCGACCTCCCGCTCGCGGACGCGATCGCCCAGAGCTGCGACGTCTACTTCTATCAGCTGGGCCTCAAGCTCGGCCTGACGTCGTTGCTCGAGGACGGCAACCTGCTCGGCTTCCGCTCCCGTACCGGCATCGACTTGCCGGGGGAGAAGACGCCCGAGTTCCCCACCGGAACCGACTATTACGACCGCGTGTACGGTCCGCGGCGCTGGACGTCCGCCGTCACACTCAACCTGGCGATCGGGCAGGGAGAAAACGCACAGACGCTGGTGAACATGGTGCGCTTCTACCAGATGCTTGCGAGCGACGGGCGCTCGCGGACCCCCTACCTGGTGCGCCCTGCCTCCGGCTCGGACGTGAGCCTGGGTCTCTCGCTCGATCAGCTGGTCGGACTCCGGCAGGCCATGATCAGCGTGGTGGAGCGGGGCACGGCGCGCGGCGCCGGCCGATTCGGCGGCAGCATCGCGATCGCGGGGAAGACGGGCACCGCGCAGAACCCGCACGGGCCGGCGCACGGCTGGTTCATCGGGTTCGCGCCCGCGGAAAAGCCCGAGATCGTCGTGGGCGCGATCGTCGAATTCGCGCGCGAGGGACCGTACGTGGCGCCGCTCGTCACCCGCGTGATCGGCCACTACCTGGGCGTCGATACGACCGTGGCGTCGAACATTCGCATCGTGCTCCCGACCGACACCGCGCCACATCCCATGCAGCTTCTCCCCGGTGTGCCCGGCGAGGATACCACGATGACGCCGCTCGATACCGCCACCACGCCGGATAGCGTGACGCTGCCGGACACCGGTGCTCTCCATGCGCCCCCCGCTCCGCGAAATCGATAGACCGCTCGCCGCGGTCGTGCTCGGGCTCGCGATCTACGGGCTCGCGACGCTCTACTCCGCGGGGCAAACCGACGTCCCCACGTTCGTCGCCACGATCTGGCACAAGCAGCTGATCTGGCTGGGTGTGGGGACGGCGGCCGTGGTCTTGATGTTCCGCACGTCGCCGCGGCTGCTCGAGTGGGCGACGCCCTACGTCTACGGCATCGGCGTCGTGGTGCTGCTGGTGACGCTCTTCGCCGGCACGGGGGCGGGCACCGCGGCGAGCGAGCGGTCGTGGATCGCGATCGGGGGGGTGCGCCTGGGCCAGCCGGCGGAGCTCGCGAAGCTCGCGGTGGTCCTGATGCTGGCGCGCTGGCTCGCCGAGCGGCGCGAGGCGCCGGCCACGCTCCGTGAGCTCCTGCCGCCATGCCTCATCGCGGGCGTGCCCACCCTGCTCGTCGCCAAGCAGCCCGATCTCGGGAGCGCGATGGTGTTCATCACGATCCTGTTCGCGATGCTGTACTGGGCGGGCACGAAGCCGTCGCTGCTCCTGCTCCTCGGGTCGCCCGTGATCGGGTTGGTCCTGGCGTTTTCGACCGTCGCGTGGGGCGCCTGGATCATCGTCCTGTTCGCGCTGCTCTTGTGGTGGCGGCCGTACGTGTGGGAAGGGCTGACGGTCATGCTGGCGAACCTGGTCATGGGCGTCGTCGCCGTCCCGTTCTGGCAGCGCCTGGCGCCCTATCAGCAGAATCGGCTGCTCGCGTTCTTGAACCCGCAAGAAGATCCCCGCGCCACGGGCTGGCACGTGATCCAGTCGAAGATTGCCATCGGGTCGGGCGGATTCCTCGGGCAGGGGTTCACCCACGGGCCCCAGAAGCGGCTCGCATTCCTTCCCGCGCAGTTCACCGACTTCATCTTCTCTGTGGTGGGCGAAGAGCTGGGCTTCGTCGGCGTGCTGGTCGCCCTCGCCCTGTTCGTCGCGCTGATCCTGATCCTGCTCCGCATCGCGCGCCGCGCCACGGATCCCTACTCCAGCCTGTGCGTGTTCGGGGTCGCGGGGCTGTTGTTCACCCACATCCTGGAGAACATCGGGATGACGGTGAACCTGCTCCCCATCACCGGGATCCCGCTGCCGTTCTTCTCCTACGGCGGCTCGTTCCTCCTCGCCTGCACGGTGGCGGTCGGCATCTCGCTCCGGGTCGCGTGGGAGTCCCGTCAATCGGGCTACGCCGAGCTCTGACAACGAGTTACGCGTCCGGGACTGGCGCCGGGGGAGGGCCCCTCCCAAATTGTCGCCTTCCAGTTTCCCACTGTAGGGCGAATGGCCTGGTTCAAAAAAGAGCGCAAACCGCGGACGTCCGAACGGGTGAAGCTGGAGATTCCGGCCGATGCCTGGGAAAAATGCGACGAATGCGGCCATATCGATATCAAGGACCGGTTCGTCCGCGCTCTGAACGTTTGTCCCAATTGCGGCCACCATCGCCGCATTTCCGCCCAGGACTACATCGATCTGCTCGTGGATGAAGACTCGTGGCACGAGCTGGACGCCCGGCTTCGGTCTACCGATCCCCTCCATTTCGAGAGTTACCAGCAGCGCCTCGAGCTGGCGATCCAGAAGGCGGGGCCGCTCGAAGCGGTCCGCACCGGCTACGGCCGGCTGGACGGCATGCCCCTCGACCTCGCCGTGATGGACTTCAACTTCATGGGGGGCTCGATGGGGTCGGTGGTGGGGGAGAAGATCGCTCGGCTGACCCGACGGTCGGTCGAGCGGCGCATCCCGCTGGTCATCATCTCGGCGTCGGGCGGCGCGCGGATGCAGGAGGGGGTGCTGTCTCTCATGCAGATGGCGAAAACCTCGGTCGAGATCGCCCGGCTGCGGGCGGCACGAGTCCCCTTCATCTCGATCCTCACGAATCCCACGACGGGGGGCGTGTCCGCATCCTACGCCATGCAGGGAGACGTGATCTTGGCGGAGCCGAAGGCCGTCATCGGATTCGCCGGGCCGCGGGTGATCAAGCAGACGATCGGACAGGACTTACCGGAGGGCTTCCAGACGGCCGAGTTCCTCGTGGAGCACGGCATGGTCGACGCGGTGGTGCCGCGGAGCGATCTGCGCGATACCACCGCCCAGCTGCTGCGTCACATGGCCGGCCGGCAACCGGCCGAGGCCGCCGACTGACCCCGGGGAGGCTGTCCTTCGAGGACGCCTGCCGCTTTCTCTTCGCGCGACAAGGGAGCCGCATCAAATGGAGCCTCGGGCCCACCGAGGGGCTCCTGGACGTGCTGGGGCATCCCGAGCGGCATTTTCCTTCGATCCATATTGCGGGGACGAACGGCAAGGGCTCGACGTGCGCCTTCGCGGCGGCGGAGCTGCGCGCGCGGGGCCTCAAGGTTGGAGTGTACACGTCCCCGCACCTGGTCTCGGTCCGCGAGCGGATGGTGGCGGACGGGGTGCCGATCGGCGAAGACGCGTTCGCCGAGTGGGCCACGTTCCTGAAGCCCCACGTCGAGCGGTTGGATGCGAGCTTCTTCGAGGCCACGACCGCCATCGCGTTCGCCGACCTCGCGGCGCGGGGGGTGGACGTCGCCGTGATCGAGGTCGGCCTGGGGGGGCGCCTCGACTCCACGAACGTGATCACACCGCTCGTCACGGCCGTCACCAAGATCGCGCGGGAGCACACGGACTACCTCGGGTCGGACCTCGCCTCGATCGCGCGGGAGAAGGCCGGGATCGCCAAGCCCGGCGTGCCGTTCGTGACCGGGGAGCGTGACCCGCTCGTGCGCCAGGTGCTCGCCGGCGAGGCGGAGCGGCGGGACGCGAAACCGGTGATCCTCGTGGACGTCACCCGCCCGCCCACGCGGCCGCTGGGGTTGC
>DATHGL010000267.1:0-2367 GCA_035317625.1 Gemmatimonadales bacterium
AGCCGCGCCCCCGCCCACGCGTCCGTTACGAGCACGGGCCATACGGGATCGGCGGGCGGCAGCCCGATGTCGACGACCACGATCTTGCCGCACCACTCGCGCGCGAGCAGGTGGCCGCGGCGCGGGCCTCCGAACGTGATCGACAGCTCGGCGCGCACCGGGCCGTGCGCCTCGCCGCTCGAGAGATCGAGCCCGGTGGGGCCGTCCACGGCGACGATCGGGGCGCCGTAACCCACGAGCCGCTGTGCCAACGCCAGCACGTCGCCCCGCGCCGGCCCCGCGGCCCCGGTGCCGAGCAGCGCGTCGACGGCGATGGCCGCGGCGGGCCACGGCTCCTCGCGCCCGGTTTCGCGCACGCCGTCCATGCGGGCGAGCGCGCGGTTATCGATCGCGTCGTCGGTCTTCGGATCCAGCGCGGCGACCCATACGGAGACCCCGCCCGCATGCAGGGCGCGCGCCACCACCCACCCATCCCCGCCGTTGTTCCCCGCCCCGGCGACGATCAGCGCGCCGCGCGTGAGCACGGCGGGATACTCGCGCACGATGACGTGAGCGACCGCGCGTCCCGCGGCTTCCATCAGCACGCGCGAGGGAATGCGGTACTGCGTGCGGGCGACCGCATCCCACGCGGCGGCCTCCGTCGCGGACAGCACAGGAATGGCGTTCACGCGATCACGACCCCTCCGTACCCCACCACGGCATCGTCGTCCCCGGTCACGAGCCCCGAGTGGCTGTAGTGCACCACGTCGGCGCGCGCGGCACCCAGCACGCGGGCGGCGGCGATCACGGTGGCTGTGGGAGCCCGCCCGCACATGGAGATGCGCTCGGCCCGGCAGCGCGCCAGCAGCTCTGCGCCATCCAATGCCCCGACCGCCTCGAGCGCGCGCCGGTCCTTGCGCTCCGCGGTCGCCGCCGGCTCGTAATGGGTCAGGTCGCTGGACGCGAGCAGCAACACGCGGTCGGGCCAGCGCCGCACGACTCCGGCGAGTGCTTCACCCAGCCCGCGGCATCCCTCCCACGCGTCCCACGCCAGCACGAGCGGGACGATGCGCACGTCGGCGCGCTTCAGCTGCAGAAACGGCAGCTCGACTTCCACCGCGTGCTCGTGATCGTGGGCGGCGTGGTCGCAGCCGACCAGCGGCGAGGCGTCGAGCAGCGCCTGGGCGAACCCGGCGTCCACGCTCACGTCCCCGAGCGGCGTCCGGAACGCGCCCGTCTCCCACAGCGAGGCGCCGCCCGGCGCCCGGCATACGCCCGTGTGGTTGGGCGCCAGGATCACGACGACGGGCGGGATCTCGAGGCGGGCGAACACGTGCGCCGCGGTGAGTCCGGAGTACACGTAGCCCGCGTGGGGCGCGACCGCCGCAGGCGCCGGCGCGGGTCGCGTGTCGCCGACCGCGTCGTACAGGCCGCGCACCATGCGCTCGAGCTGCGCCGGCGTGTCCGGGTAAAAGCGCCCGCTCACGGCGGGCGTGCGCACGGCGTCCAAGCTTACTTGAGGCTCTGGCCGATCGTCCGACCGAAGGAGATTTCCCCGTTGTCGATGCGGATGTTGAACCCGCAATCCGGGTTGCTACAGACCCAGGCCTTGTAGGTGATCGGCGCCCCGTCGCGGCCGTAGTCCGACAGCGGGATGAGGAGACCTTGCTGGCATTTCCTGCAGGCGGGCCATTGCTTCACCTCGTCCATGCGGCACCCCCTTCACCCGATCCGGCACCCCTACCCGCGTTCCACACCGGGCCACGGATAGCCGGCCCGGAACACCTCGGTGAAATCGTAGACGCGATCGAAATCCTCCGGTTTGTCGGTCTCCTGGCGAGCGAGCAAGCCGACGTCGATCAGCGTGAAGACGATGCGTCCCAGGTCCCCGGTGCTCGTGATGCCCCAGTGCCCCAGGACGGTCGGCGCCAGAAGGCCGAACTGCTCCCGCGCGAAGTCCCGGCACGCCCAGGCGAGTTCGGTGCCGCTCAGGTGGCGGCGCGCCGGCAGCCGGCCCTGGGCGTACTCGAGCGCGGCCAGCACGAACAGGTAGCCGCGCTCGTGATAGCGGCCGTCCTGCCGTCCGATGCGCTGGAACGCTGCTTCGATGGTCGCGAAGTCGCTCACGGGCGCGCCTCGGTCTGTCCGGACGGCCGTGCCCGCACGGTGAGAAGCCGGGATGAGCGCGGCTCGAGCAGCGCGAGCGCGAGCACTTCGTCGATCGTCTCCACGGGTTTGATCTCGAGCAGCTGCTTCACCTCGTCGGGCACGTCGACGATATCGCTCTGGTTGCGTGCCGGCACCAGCACCGTCGTCACGCCGGCGCGCGCCGCCGCGGTCAGCTTCTCCTCGAGCCCGCCGATCGGGAGGATGCGTCCGCGCAGCGTC
>DATHGL010000268.1:0-3853 GCA_035317625.1 Gemmatimonadales bacterium
GCTCGTCCGCCACGCGAACGGGATCGGTCCGGCCGTGCGCGCCCTGCACGGCGGCGTCCGCCTCGAGCCGGGCCAGCCGGCTCTCCGCGCGAGTCGAGTCGTACCGATACACCACCGGATCGCCCGGCAGGACGAGCAGCGCCACGCGGCCGGTGCGGAGCTGGAGCCGCACCGCATTCGAGTCGAGCACGGCGACCGCGAGACCGGGAGCGCGCGCCAGGGCAACGGCGACCCCACTGTCCCCCGCCCCACGCAGCACCGCCACCCGCAGCTCCCCCGGTCCCCGGTTCCGGAACGCGATGCCCAACGCGAACGCGAGGACGATCGGGAACCCGAACACCCAGAAAATCGCTTCGGGCTCGCGGTAGAACTCCCGCATGCGCGCGAGCGTCAGCTGGACCAGGGCGTGGTCACGCATCACGCAGCTGCCGCCCCGTGAGCGCCACGAACACGTCCTCCAGGGTGGCGTGGTGGGTCGCGAGGAGCGACAGCTCGGCACCGCGCCGCTCGAGCAGTCCGAGCAAGGCAGGCACGGCCCGATGCACCTCGGCCACGGTCAGCGCCGTGCGGTCGGGCCCCGGACGCACCGCGTGCACGCCCGGCAGCGCCGCCAGCTCGTCCGTGCCCGGCGCCCGCGCCGCCCCGTCCGCCAAGGCGAACTCCACCACGTGCTCGGCACCGAGCGAAGCGATCAGCGCGCGCGGCGTCCCGAGCGCGATGATCTTGCCATGGTCCATGATGGCGACCCGGTCGCACAGCCGCTCCGCCTCTTCCATATAGTGGGTGGTGAGCAGGACCGTGCCGCCCGACGCGCGGAACCGGCCGATCACGTCCCATAGCTGGCGACGCGACTGCGGGTCGAGACCGGTGGTGGGCTCGTCGAGGAAGAGGAGCTCGGGGCGCGAGACCAGCGCGCACGCCACCGCGAGCCGTTGCTTCTGCCCGCCCGACAGCTTGCCCACCCAGGCCTTCCGCTTCTCCTCGAGCCCGACCAGGGCCAGCACCTCGGCGACGGTATGCGAGGCGCGGTAGAAGCTCCGAAACAGCCGCACCGTCTCCTCGACCGTGAGCTTGTCCGCGAGCTGGGTCTCCTGCAGCTGGATCCCCAGGCGCTCGCGCAGGGCGCGCGTCTCCCCGCCCCCCGTCCACCGCATGCCGAGGATCTCGACGTCCCCGGCGTCTGGGGCGGTGAGGCCCTCGAGGATCTCGATGGTGGTGGTCTTCCCCGCCCCGTTCGGTCCCAGCAGGCCGAAGCACTCGCGCGCACTCACGGAGAGATCCAGCCCCGCGACCGCGACGACGTCGGCGTAGCGCTTGGCGAGCCCGCTACAGCGGATGGGGAGGACGGGCACGGCTAGGTCGGCGGTTTCGGCTCCGGTGGCGCCGTCGCGTGTTTCATGGCGATGTCGAGCTGCATGGTGAGACTGTTCACGCTGTCGGCGAGCCCGCGGATCTTCATGAGGACCCCACCACCGCGCCCCGCCATCACCGACATCGCTCCCGCGATGTCCGCAAGCGTGCCGACGTTGGTGGTGAGCGCCCGCTGGCGCATCTGGGACGCCTCGTTCGCGATCCGCTCGCACAGCTGCTGGATGGTGCGCGTGTGACCGGCGCGGTTCGCCTCGAGCTCGGTGACCAGGTGCTTGAGGTGATCCACCGAGCGCTGGAAGGCCCCGAGTTCCTCGACCCGCCGCATCTGCTCGCCCGTGAGCTTCGGCGCCATGGAACTCCCTACTCTCGCGGCGCGAGGGCCGCGGTGAGCGGGCGCCCGTCGAGCGGCTCGGCCGGCGTGAGGTCGAGCAACCGGGCCAGGGTCGGCGCGATGTCTACGGTGCTGACCCGTCCGCCGTATGCACCGCCCCGGATCCCGGCGCCCCACAGAATGAGAGGCACGTGCGCGTCCAAGTCGGTGGGCTGGCCGTGCATCGCGATGGGGAGATTCGGATAGCTCCAGACCGAGTATGGCGTGAGCGTCACCACGAGGTCGACGGAGCCGTCGGGCGGTACCTGGTGCATCCACCGGCGCGCCACCGGATCGGCCGTGGCCTGCGTCGCCAGGTCAACTGGCCGGTCGACGCGCGCCACCCCGGGCAGCGCCCGCAGCCGGGCCGCCAGATCCGCGATCACGCTGTCCGCGTTCACGCCGCCGGCGACGAGCTTGGCGCGGTCGGCGAGTCGCAACATCCCGCTCTCGAGCTGGAGCCAGTCGCCGCCGCCGACGCGCTGGTCGAGCGCCGCGTTCACGCTCTGAATGATGGTATCGGGGATCACGCGCACCGCGCCCGCGTGCCCCAGGGCGCGAGAGCGCTCCGGGAACGGCGTCACCCCGTGGTCGGCCGTGAGGACGACGAGCACGTCGTTCCTGCCATAGCGCACAAAGAGCTGCTCGAGGAACCGCCCCAAATACCGATCCAGCCGCACCACCTGGTCGTGGATCTCACGAGAATCGGGGCCGTACGCGTGACCAACATAGTCGGTCGTGGACAAGCTCACGGCGAGCAAGTCGGTCGCGCCACGACCGCCGAGCTGCAAGGCGCGGACCCCCTCGAGGGCAAAGGCGAGCGTGAGCGAGTCCATCGTCGGCGTACCGACGAAGGCGAGCGCCGCTTGCGCGCTGTCGGTCGAGAGACGGTGGGGAAACACGACATCCCGCCCCTGGTTCTCGTAGGCGACGCTGTCTCGCTCGGGGTAGTCCCGCTCCGGGAGGAAGAGCGTCCACTGTGTCCCCGCCGCGCGGAACGGGACGCGCCGTCCGTTGAAGAGGCGCACCCACGTCGGGAGGGAGTCGGCATAGTACCGACTCGTGGTGAAGAAGCCTGCGGCATACCAGTAGACCTGCTCCTTGGCCCGGCCGATCGGCAAGATGGCGCCGCGGTCCTTCCCCGAAACCGACAGGGCGCGCGCGCCCGAGTCCGCGGCCTTGAGCCAGTCGAAGAGCTCGGTCCCGCGAAACCGCGCGGGGGAAGCGCCCGGGCCGGAGACGCCGATCAGCGGCGCCCCTTCATCCTGTACACCCGCGAGGTTACGGACGATGCCGGTGTGGACGGGCCAGCGCCCCGACAGAATCGTCGAGTGGCCCGGGGCGGTCTCGGTGACAGCGTGATCCTGGTAGGCGTCGGTGAAAAACGCGCCCTTCTTGAGGAGCATGGCGAACCCGCCCCGCAGCTGCGGGCGGTAGCGGTCCAGGTAGTCGGGGCGCAGCTGGTCCACGGTGATCACGACCACGAGACGCGGCCGTGGCGTGGGGGCAAGCCCGATCCCACCGAGCACGAAGAGGAGCGATCGAATCATGGCAGGAAAGCTAACGCCGCCCCGCCCTCAGGCGGCAGCCGTGGCCGGCGCTCCCACCGGGACGCGAGTCGCGAGGAGCAGCGCGAACGCGATGATCACCGCACACGCGTAGAACGGCACGCTCCGCCCCAGGTGCTGATACGCCAAGCCGGCCCAGATCGGACCGGCCACGCTGGCCACGCCGCGCAACCCCTGCTGCACGCCCATCATCAACCCGAACTCGTGCCGGTCCGTGCGGTGGCTGACGAGCGCCGAATTCGCCGGAAAGAGCAGCGCGGTCCCGAGCGGGAGCAGCACCTGAAACCCGAGAAACACCGGCACCGAGGGTGCGAGCGGGATCAGCGCGTATCCGAGCGCATACAGCGCCGCGCCCAGGCGCATGGTCCGAACCTCGCCGAGGCGGTCGTTGACCGGCCCGACCACGAATGCCCGCATCAGGACGCCCACGCCACCGAACACGGTGAAGAACCAGCCGATGTTGGTCACGTCGATACCGAAGCGCGATGAGAGATACAATGTGAACACGGCCGGCGCCGAGTTGTACGCCAGCATCGCGACTGCA
>DATHGL010000269.1:0-16147 GCA_035317625.1 Gemmatimonadales bacterium
ATCAGTGGGGCAGCCGGTCGGGTCCACATGCGCGCCCGCCGGGGTACTGGGACACCTGTCGAGCCCATCGTACACGCCGTCGTGGTCGGAATCCATAGGGCAGCCGCGCTGGTCAACGGCCGCCCCGCCAGGCGTGTTGGGGCACGCGTCCTTCTTGTCCACCACCCCGTCGTGGTCGGAATCCTTGTCCGTGGCGCCCAGGTGAAACACGGAGAGCCCGGCGGTGCCGACGTAATGCTTCGCCGTCTTCGGGCCGAACGTCGACTGCGTGTTGGGGCTGTAGACCGCGCGTCCCTCGACCCGTAGCGCGATGCGGTTGGTCAGAAACAGCCGCACGCCGGCACCGCCGTGCGCCGCATTGTCGGTGAACCGATAGGGCGCGCGCGTACCGAAGTCGAGCACGGTGTAGCCGCCGAGCACGTAGAGCATGAGACGGCTGACGTGCAGGGCGTTGACCACGAGCGAGGCGCTCGCGATCAACGGCTGGAGCGTGGTGGCCGTGCCGGTCGGCGAGACCGTGTAGTCTGGCTGGAACAGGACGTCCCCTTCCACGCCGACGACGTCGCCGATCGAGTATCCCAGCCGAACCCCGCCGCCGATCTTGCGGGCGAGCCCGAAGGTCGGGTCGTAGCGCGTGTAGGAGCCGAACGCCCCGGCTTCGAACTGACCGGCGCGTTGCGCGGCGAGGCTTCCCACGGCGAGCGCCAGCAGCGGCGCCAGCAATCCGAACCGTCTCATGTCAGCTCCTGCGCGCTCGTGCGCCTAGGGTAACTGGTGCAGCTCCACGCGCCGGTTTTGCGCGCGTCCGGCGGACGTCGCGTTGGTCGCGATCGGGCTGACCGCTCCATACCCCCTTGCGATCATGCGTCCCGGCGCGACTCCCTTGCTCCCGAGGTAGGCGCGCACGGCGTCGGCCCGCGCCTGGGACAGCCGGAGATTCGTCGTCGACGCGCCGGTATTGTCCGTGTAGCCCGCGATCTCGATGCGGATGTCCGGATTCGCGTTGAGCGACTGCGCGACGATGTCCAACACCGTAAAGGATTCGGGCTTCAGGGCCGACTTGCCGGTCTCGAAGATCACGCCGCGCAGGATGACGGGTGTTCGCTCGGGCGTGAACAGGATCGGGCAGCCGGCCGCGTCCACGCGGGTGCCCGGCGACGTGTCGGGACACTTGTCCTTGGCGTCGTCGACGCCGTCGGCGTCGGAATCCTTGAAGCGCTGGCACCCGACGTCATCCACTTCCGCCCCAGCCGGCGTGTTGGGGCACCTGTCCAGGCCGTCCGGCACGCCGTCCTTGTCCGAGTCGAGCGGGCACCCGGTCGCGTCCACGACGGCGCCGGCCGGCGTGCCTGCGCATTGGTCGACGCCGTCGACGACGCCGTCGCCGTCGGCGTCCGCGGGACAACCGTTGGCGTCCACGTGCGCGCCGGCGGGCGTGTTGGGGCAGCGGTCGAGCCCGTCGTACACGCCGTCGTGGTCGGCGTCGGTCGGGCAGCCGGTCGGGTCCACGCGCGCCCCCGGCAGCGTGGCGGCGCAGCGGTCCAGGCCGTCGTACACGCCGTCGTGGTCGGTGTCGAGGGGGCAGCCGCGCGCGTCCACCGCGGCCCCGGCCGGGGTGTCGGCGCAGGTGTCCCGCTTGTCGGGGACGCCGTCGCGGTCCGTGTCGGGCGCCGGGCTCCGGCTGCCCGTGAAGACGGACAGTCCGAGCGAGCCCACGACGTGACCGGCCCAGTCGGCGCCGGCGAATCTGGTGTTGGGCGCGTAGAAGGCGCCCACCTCGAAGCGTAGGGCGGCCCGGTCGCCGAGAAACACCCGGTCGCCGATCGCGCCGTGGACGGCGTCGTCGGTGAAGCGGTAGGGCGCGGTCGGCTCGAAATCCAGCCGTGAGTAGCCGCCGAGCAGATAGAAGAGGTTCGTGGCGCCGCCGAAATTCAGGACGAGACTCGCGCCGCCGAACGCCAGCGTGGGCGACGTGGTGCCGGTTCTGTGGTGGGGGCTCTGGTAGCCGGCGTCGAGCTCCACGCTGACCACGTTACTGAAGAAATATCCGAGCCGGCCGCCGCCGCCCATCCGGTTCGCCAGGTCGAACGCGCGGTCGTAGCGGGTGAATGACCCGAACGCCCCGAGCTCGAACTGATGCGCGCGCTGTCCGTCGAGTGTGGAGATCCCGCAGGCGAGCGCCATTCCCAGCGTCGCGAGTGTCCGCACGGACCGGCTTCTCCCTCCCAAGGGTCGCCCTACGGTAATAAGTCGGCCTCCGGTTAGAAACCCCGGAGGCCGTGTGGGGGGCGGATCACGCGGCTACTGCCGCCCGTTTTCCCCCTGCACGAACCGCACGGCCTTGGCGAGGTTGTCGGCGAGCCCCGTCAGCTCGCTGGCGCCGCGGGCCAGGCCTTGGATGGCCTGGAGCTGCTGCGCGGCGGCCGCGGCGACCGCTTCGGCTTCCTGCGTGGAGGCGTGGGCGCCGGCTTTGGCCTGCTCGAGCGACTGGCTGATCCTGCCCGCTTGCTCGGCGATGCCGCGCGCCATGTCCGCGACGCGCTTTCCGGCGCGCGCCGTGCCGGACGCGCTCTCGGCGATGCGGGCCAGGTCCTGCACCCAGTCGGTCGAGCTTTGCACCACATCGCCAAGGTCGCCGCGGACCCGTTCGAGCAGCTGGGCCGCCCGGTCGAGCGCCCGGCGCGTGTCCTGGGCCGACCGGCCGACGTTGCGCGCTTCGCGGCCGCTTTCTTCTGCGAGCTTGTGGACCTCGTCCGCGACCACGGCGAAGCCACGGCCGTGAGCGCCGGCGCGAGCCGCCTCGATGGTGGCGTTGAGGGCGAGCAGGTTCGTCTGGTTCGCGATGAAGCCGATCGTTTCCGAGAACTTCTCGACCTGCTCGGCCACGTCGCGCAAGCGGCGCACCTCGCGGGCGCTCTCTTCGGTCGTTGCGCCGAGATCCGTCAGACGACGCACCGCCGTCTGGGTCGCGAGACGGATCTTCTCGGTGGTCTGTTCCATCTGTGCGCCGGACTCGCGGGTCCGATCGCCGGCTGCGGCGACCTCGCTGGCGTGCTGCGTCAGCTGCGCCGCGTCGCGCGCCAGCGCGCTCACCAGGCCTGCGGCTTGGGCGGCGCCGTGGCTGGCCCGACGGGCGGACGCCGCAACTTCTTCGCTCGAGGCGTGGATCTCCTGGGTCGTGGACGTGAGCGTTTCGATGTAGGCCGTGGTGCGCTCGGACGCACCGACGACAGGCTGGACCGCGCCTTCGATCGCGAGCATCAGCGCGAGCTGCGGCGCCAGGAGGGCGAGCATGTCGCCGTCCGAGTCGCGATACATGGTGGGATCCGAGTGCCGCACGCTCCACAACCCCACGAGCTGCCCCGCATGGTAGAGCGGAACCAGCACCTCGGACCCGGGGTCTTCCCGGCCCGGGACCACCACCTGGGCGGCGGACAGGGCGCGCGCCACGAGGGGACGGCGCAGCCGCACCGCCTCGCCCGTCAGCCCGGCGTTCGCGTCGAAGCGGAACTTGCCGCGGTCGCCCGCCGCCGTATCCGCCACCAGCTCCATCTCGTTGGTCCGCGCATCGTAGCGCGCGAACCCCATCTGCTCCCACGGGACCAACCGGCGGGCGAGCTCCTGAATCCGCGGAAAGCTCTTCGCCAGACTGATGTCCCGCGCGATCGCCTGCGAGAGGCCCTGAATGAGAGTCAGCTCGTCGGCGTGCACGCCCCGGCGAATCACCGACACGCTCGCGATCGTCGCAGCGGCAAGCGCGGCGCCAACGGTGAGCAATCCGGGCATGTCCAGACTCGCGTGCGCGAGGTCGAGCCAGGCGAGCGCCAGGGCCACCGAGCTGGCGTACACCACGGCTTCCCACCGCGCCGTGAGCCTGGCGTCCACCCACGCGAGGGCGCGTCCGAGCGCCAGCTCGAGGTAGAAAGTCCCGTTGACGACGACGGGCAGCAGCACGAGGAACACAGCGAGGGGGACGAGGTTGCCCGTGACCAGCGCGCCGGCGCCGGTCGCCCCGTCCAGCCGCGCGTAGGCGAGCCCCGCCACGGCGCCGCCGGCGGTCAGGTGGGCCGCGTTGTCGAGCGCGGCGGGGGCCGGGAGGCGGCGCAGGATCAGGTCCCCGGCGACCATGGCCGCCGGGGCGACGAGGACGCCGAACGGCCAGCCGCGGTCAAGGATAGCGTACGCCGCGACACCGAGGATATACGACGAGAAGCCGTTTCCCGGGAGGGCGATACCGTAGCGGCGGGCGAGCGCCCCCGCGACGGTGAGCACCACGAACTCCTCCGCGACGTCCACGCCGAGCGGCACGCGGCCCGTCGCGAATGCCGTCGCCGCCGCCGCGGTCGCGGCGACGCCACCGAGCGTGACGAGCGCCCGTACCAGCAGGCCCGGCGACGCTTGGAGTCGGGAGAGGGAACGCATGGAGGAGCCCGGAGCAAGGTCGGCCCCTTGGCGCGGCGTGTCAAGCGCCGCTATCGTTTACCGCATGCGCGTGACGATCGAATTCTGCGTCGTTTGAAACTATGAGCCCCGGGCTGCCGGTCTGGCGGCCGAGATTCGCAAGGCCTACCCCCACGCCGACGTAAAATTGATTCAGTCGTCGGGCGGCGTGTTCGAGGTGGAGGTCGACGGGCGTCCTGTGTTCTCCAAGAAAACCGTGGGACGCCACGCCGAGCCCGGAGAAGTCGTGCAGCTGATGCAGCAAGTGGCTCCGCCCCCGTCGCGTTGAAGTCGTCTCGCGACCGCGCGCTGATCTGGGGATAAGGCTGGGAGATTGACGGACGGTCGGACAGTAGTGCCCGCCCCGAGCGACACTCCGCGCTCACCGGCACCCCCCTCTGCAACGCCCCTAAACCCTCCAAGCACGGGAGGTTGACCCCGCGTCGCCGGCTCTGGCACGGCCCTTCCAGGGAGTGTGCAGCGCCGCGGATTGACGCGAGCTCGACCGTCCCGCCGGAGTGCGGCGTGCATGAGGATGTTCCGGATGCGGCGGCTCGCGCCCTGTGCGAGTGCCTCAGGTACGGTCGCCAAGCGGGAGGCGCGCACGCACGCCTCCCGTTTTCTTTGCGCCGCCGATCGTCAGGACCTCACGGCCGCGCTGGCCCGCCGATCTATATTGCGACCGTGCGAATTTCCCGCGACCACGTCCTTCCTCCCGATCCCAACGCCTTCCTCGCCGCGGAGCCCGCCACCGGGAGGGTGGTCGTGATCGCTCCAACGCGCGCGGCGTGCGAGACGATCGAGTTGGCGATGGGCCTCGACATCGATACGTTGCTCGCCCGGGAGCACGGGGCGGACATCGAGCGCCTGGCGGCGTCGGGGCGGGGGTTTGGCATCGTGGCCGGCACCGGCACCGGCAAGACGCTCGCGATCCGGTCGATCGCCGCGACCATCCTGCAGGTGCCGCTCAAGGTCGGTGTGGTGAACCGTGAGCGCGAAGCCACACCCGACACGCCTACGTGGAACGTCGTGATCGTCACGACGGGAATCGCGCGTCGCTGGTTCGAGGACGGCCTCATCACCTCGCGGGACACGCTGGTGGTGGACGAGATTCACCAGACGTCCGCGGAGCTCGAGCTGTGCCTGGCGTTGGGCAAGCGCGCCAGTTGCCGCTTCATCTGGCTCTCGGCCACCGTCGATCCATCGTTCTACGCCCGCTACCTCGAGTCGGTCGAGGTGTTGGAGACACGGGCGTTCGATCCCGCCCGGGCGGCGGACGTGCGCGTCCTGCCGCAGCAGCCGCTCGAGTTCCTGGACGCTCGCTTCATGAAGCGCGTTCTGCGGGAGCGGCGGGGCGTGGGGGTGTTCGTCCCGACCCGGGCCGAAGTGGAGCAGATCGCGAAGGAGCTGGGCGAGCGCTGGCAGGGACTCCCGACGGCGTTCTACCACGGCGGCGAGCCGATCCGCGTGATCCGTCCATTCCTCGACGGGCAGGTGCGCCGGCCCTTCCTTCTGGCGATGACGGCGGCGGGGCAGTCCGCGCTCAACATCCGCGGTCTCGACACCGTGGTCATTTACGACGCGCGCTACACCAACGTCGTCGAGCGTGGCCGCAACGTGCTCACGCGGACCTACCTCGGTGCGAACGAGATCCTCCAGATGGCGGGCCGGGTGCACGGCCGCGTGGAGGGCGGCGAGGTCTACATCCTGAGCGACCGGGACCTGGTGTTCGAGCGGCTCGAGCCGACGCCGCCCGAATTCCAGCTCGCGGGGGATGCGGAGCGGGTGGCGATCACGTGCGCGGCGCTCGGCGTGGACGCGCGCGAGCTCGAGCTTCCCGTGCCGCTCGATCGGAAGGCGTACCGGGACGCCGTCGAGCTGCTCACCGAGCGTGGCCTGATCGAGCGCGGCCGCCTGACGCGCTACGGCCGTGAGGTCGAGGCGATGCCCGTCGAGCGGCCCTGGGGCGAGCTGCTGTGTCACGCCGATGTCGATCTGGTCACCGTGGCGGCGGTCGCGGCGAACATCGAGTCGCTGCACCGCATGACGCGGGAGGAGCGGGACCTGCGCGGGCTGATCGCGCCCGGCAGCGATCACCTCACCTCGTACAACGTGTACGCCGAGGCGGTGAACAAACACGGCTATCTCGGCGAAGTCTACGGCTTACCGCGCCACCTGTTCCGCGACAGCGTCGACCAATGGGCAGAGGGACGCGGCGTGCTGGTCAAGGCGATCGAAGACGTGGCGCTGGGGCTCGCGTCGGTGTACCGCCAGCTCGAATTGCCGCTCCCCGAGCGGCTTTCCTACGCGGGTGAGAAGACCGTCGCGGCCTTCGCCGATCTCGTGGCCAAGATCCAGCCATTCGACCTGGTCATCGACGAGGAAACGGCGAGCGGCCACGAGGCGCGCGTCAGTCGCGGCTCGGTGTGCGGCAGCTGGGGCGCGGTCGCCGGGACCCTGCGCTACTTCGCCGACCGGTTCGGCGTGCCGCGTGCCAGCATCGAGGGGACACAGCTGCCCGAGCGCGCGATCCGCCGCTATGCGCGGCGGGGGGCGCCCACCGTCGTGTTCGAGCGGCAACGGCGGCGCGAAGGCCTGATGCTGGTCCGCACGGTGAGCTACTTCGGCTTTCTGCTGGAGCGCGAGGTCGAGCCGCTCCCGAACCCGTTCCCTCCCGACGTCGCGGACGCCGCCCGCGCGGCACTGGTCCAGGCACTGCTCGCCGGGGAAACGCCCCACCCGGACCAGGGGCGACTGCGGCGGGCGCTGGAACGGTTCGGGTTCTACTGGCGTCGTTCGGGCGGGCGACTCGCGCAGGCGGCCACGGAGCACCTCACGGCTCTCCTCGGGACCCAGCTGGCCCGAGTCGGCTCGTGGGACGAGCTGATCAACGTGCGCCTGGGGCTCGACGTAGACGAGATGATCCCCGAGGCGGAGCGACACGCCTTGGAAGCCCTCCCGAGCTCGGTGCACCTGTACGGCGACCGCGTCCCGGTGGACTACGAAGTGGAGCAGGGGGTCGGTGTGGTACGGCTCCGCCTCAAAGAGGGTCAGGCCCGGCGGCTCGAGCCCCGGGACCTCCCTCCGTTCGACCGGCCGGTGCGCTTCACCGTGCTCCGGGGGAAGCGCGAGGCAGCGCGGTCGGATTCGCTGGATGACCTGCGCCGTCAGTTGAGCGGCTTGTCGCGTGGAGAGCGGCAGCGCTTGGCACGGGGCGGCCGGCGGCGGCGCCGCTGAGGGTGCTGGTGCTGCGATCGTGAGGATCGGGGCAAGGCGCTGTGACCTCCGGATGCTGTGGGGGTCTCTTGTATGTCGGTGCCGCCTGGAACTTTGACCTGGGAACTCGGCTATCCAAAGGACGTATGGCTACGAGAGAAAAAACCTCCAGTCCCCCAGCGCCGTTTACCTTCGCCCCGCTCGGCCAGGCCGTGATAGAAACGGTCAGCGAGGGCGTCGTCGTGTTCGACCCGCACGGACGGATGCTGTACGCCAACCAGCGCGCGCGCCGCACTATCGACGCACTGGGCGACGCTGCGGGTCGCCGCACCGACGACCTGCGTGAGCGGCTCGTCGCATTCGGCGGCCGGCCCCGCACCCTGAAACAGGGCTCGCTCGAGCTCGGCGAAGTGGTGTTTCTGCCCGATGGCGATCCGGGCCGCACATTGGCGGACCGTGAGCGCCAGGCGATCCTCGACACGCTCGACGTGACGCGCGGCAAGCTCGCCGAGACCGCGCGTCGGCTCGGTATCAGCCGCACCACCCTGTGGCGCCGGCTGCGGGCGTACGGGCTGCGACCCAACGGGCACGGAGGCCACGGGTCGGCGACACGCGTTTGAGGCGCCGCCGCATCCTGGCGTCGCTGTTTGACGGCCCCTAGCTTCCGCTCGGTTTCACCGTTCGGGAAGCGATGCCCGCCACGCCGTATATCATCCAAGAGTACGTCCGCTGGTCCGACGTGGACTTCGCAGGGATCATCTTCTACGGCTCGTACGTGCGCTTTTTCGAGATCGCGGAGACGGAGCTGTTTCGCGCCTGCGGGCTCGCCTATGCGCGGGTGTTCGATCGCTACGACATCTTTCTTCCCCGCAAAGCCGTCCATAGCGAGTTCTATTGGCCCGCGCGGCTCGATGACCGGCTGCGCGTCGCGGCCTACGTCGGCCGGGTCGGCACCAAGTCGATGACGCTCAACTTCGACGTGCTGCGCGACGACCCGCCGAAGCTGGGCGCCACGGGCTGGATGGTGCTCGTCTGCGTGGACCGCAAGCGGTTGCAGCCGCACCCCCTGCCTCCGGGTCTCGTCGACGCGCTCGCTCCCCACACGCTGCCGACCGCCGCCGCGCGTGCCATTCTCGGCGTCGCGCCGCCGCCCGAGCGGACGTCCTCGTGAGGCCCCGCGCGCTCGCCGCGCTCGTGCTCGCCGCACTGGGCGCGACGTGTGAGCGCGCGGCCGAGCGCGCCGGCTCGGTACGGGCCGTCGCGACCCGGCTGCCGAAGGACACGATCCGCTTCACGGCGCCAGCGCGTGCGGCCCGGTGCAGCGTCGGCACCGGGGGCGGACTCCTGCTCGAGGGATCGAGCGGCGGGAACGGGGTGCTGGTGTGGCTGCGTGCGTCTGGTCCGCTCGAGGGGGGCTCCTGGCCGCTGCTGCAGCGCGGCGATACGGTGTCCCGGCGCGGGGCGAGGGTCGGCCTCCGCTTCATGGGCGGCGACGTAGCCTACGGGGTGGCCCTGGACAGCGGCACGGTCACACTGACAGACGACAGCGGCCTGATCACGCTCGTGGTGAGCGGCGCCGGGATCTCCGTGGCGGCTGCCGGGCGTGTGGATGCCGAGGCGACGTTCGACGCTGTGCCGGTCGGCGCGGACACCGTCTCCTGTCGGCCAGCCGCGTGACGCTCCGGGTCGGCGTGATCGGGACGGGGTTCGCGCGCCGGGTGCAAATCCCGGCGCTGCGCCTCGTGCCGGGCGTAGCGGTGACCGCAATCGCGAGCGGCAGCGTGGAGCGCGCCCGCGCCGTCGCGGCGGAATTCGGCATTCCCAACGCGTTCGGGAGCGGTGAGGCGCTCGCCCGCGCTCCCGAGGTCGACCTCGTCATCGTATCCTCGACGCCCGACGCGCACGCACGCCACGCGATCGCGGGGCTCGAGGCCGGGAAGCACGTGCTGTGTGAGAAGCCGATGGCGCTCACGGCCCGTGAGGCGGAACGGATGCTCGAGGTCGCGCAGCGGAGCGACGGGCTGGCGCGCATCGACCACGAGCTCCGCTACGAGCCGAACCGGCGCAAGGTGCGGGAGTTGATCGACGCGGGGGCGATCGGGCGCGTGCTGCACATCGAGTTCGTCCTCAAGCCGTACCTGCGGGGCGACGGTCGGCCGCAGGCGTTCGATGCCCCCTGGAGCTGGTGGTACGACGCGGCGAGAGGCGGCGGCATCCTGGGCGCCGTCGGCTCGCACCTCATCGATCTGTGCCGCTTCTGGACCGGGACGGAAGTGGTCGACGTGAGCGGCTGGACGGCGACGTTCGTTCCCGAGCGGTCCGACGAGCAGGGCGTGCGGCGACCCGTCAGCGCCGACGACTTCGCGAGCTTCGTGCTGCGGCTCGCCGGCGGCGTGGTCGCCACCGTCACGCTGTCCACGGTCGCGTCCCACGGGCCGGGGCATTTCGCCCAGGTGACCGGCAGCGGAGGCTCGCTCGTCCTGACGGGCGAAACGACGCTCGAGGTGGGCCGTCCGGGCGTGGCGCTCGAGGACGTCAGCGTGTCCGACGATCTGTGGGAACAGACGACTCCCAACAACATGTGGGCCCGCTCGTTCGTGCGGCTGATGCGGGACCTGGTCGGCGTGCTCGAGGGCCGGCCCACCGCGGGAGAGCCCGCGACGTTCCACGACGGCCTCGCGGTCCAGCGCGTGATGGACGCCGTGCGCGCCGGCCGCGGTGTGCGGTTAGATTGACCTCGTGGAGCAGACCTATTTCCGACGCGGCTTCGGACTCAAGGGACACATCGAGGGCGCTCTCGCGGCCGACTATCACAGCCGGGTCGTGGACCGCATCCGCGCCCAGGGGTACGTCCTCGCGGTCGGCGGCTTGACGTTCAGGCTGGCCCGCGAGTTCGGGTTCTGCTACGGCGTGGACCGCGCCGTCGAATACGCCTACGAGACCCGCACCAAGTTCCCCGAGCGGCGCGTCTTCCTGGTCGGCGAAATCATCCACAACCCTCACGTCAACAAGAAGCTGCAGGCCATGGGTGTCGAGTTTCTACACCGGCCGGACGGCGGCGAGTTCGACTTCAGCGCGGTCACGGCCACGGACGTCGTCATTCTCCCGGCCTTCGGCGTGACGGTGAAGGACTTCGCGCGGCTGCGCGCGATCGGCTGCGTACTGGTGGACACGACGTGCGGGTCGGTGCTCAACGTCTGGAAGCGGGTCGACTCCTACGCCAAGGACGGCTTTACGGCCGTCATCCACGGCAAGTACCATCACGAGGAGACGAAAGCCACCGCGAGCCAGGTCACGAAGTATCCGGCAGGCCGCTACCTCGTGGTGCGCGACATGAACGAAGCGCGGGAAGTTTGTAACTACGTGGAGAGAGCAGGGAGCGGGGAGCGATTCCTTGGTCTCTTCGCGGACAAGTTGTCGCCCGGGTTCGATCCGGATCGGGACCTGGTACACGTCGGCGTGGCCAACCAGACCACGATGCTGTCGGGTGAGTCGCTCGCCATCGCGGCCGAGATCAGGCGGAGCATGGCCAGCCGATACGGCGCGGCGGCTCTCCCCGAGCACTTCCGCACGTTCGATACGATCTGCTCCGCCACCCAGGACCGCCAGGACGCGGTGCTGAAGCTCATTGCCGAGCCGCTCGACCTCATGGTCGTGATCGGCGGCTACAACTCGAGCAACACGACGCACCTCGCCGCCATCTGCCAGGAGAGGGCGCCGACCTACCATATCGAGGACGCGACCTGCATCGATCCGGCGACGGGGACGATCCGCTTCCGGCCTGTCGGCGGGGAGGCGGAGGAGCGGCGGGCTGGCTGGCTCCCACCCGGTCCCGTGACGGTGGGCGTCACGGCGGGCGCCTCGACCCCCAACAACAAGATCGGAGAGACGGTGGAGCGGATCGCAACGACGCGGGGCGTGACGCTGGAGGCATTGCTCGAGTAGGTCGCCGCTTCGGGGAATCTTCGCCATATTTCTGGTATGTCGCTCTCGGGCTTCCACCCGGTCATCGAGCGCTGGTTCGGGTCGCGGTTCCGCGAGCCGACCGAGCCGCAGCGCAATGCCTGGCCCCTCATCCAGGCCGGGCGGAGCGCCCTCATCGCCGCCCCGACGGGGTCGGGCAAGACGTTCGCCGCCTTCCTCGCCAGCATAGACGGCCTGCTCCGCCAGGGTCTCGACGGGGCGCTCGCTCTTGGGACCCAGGTGGTGTACGTCTCGCCCCTCAAGGCGCTCTCCAACGACGTCCAGAAGAATCTGGCCGAGCCGCTGGCGGAGATCCGCCGCGCGCTGGAGCAGATGTGCCTGCCGGATGTGGAGATCCGCACGCTGGTGCGCACCGGCGATACGCCGAGTGCGGAGCGCCAGGAGATGGTGCGGCGGCCGCCGCATATCCTCGTCACCACCCCCGAGTCGCTCTACCTCATCCTCACCTCGGAGCGGGCGCGCGACATGCTCAAGAGCGTCCGCACGGTGATCGTGGACGAGATCCACGCGGTGGCGCGCGACAAGCGGGGCAGCCATTTGGCGCTGTCGCTCGAGCGGCTGGAGCACCTCGCCGGCCGCCGTCTCCAGCGCATCGGCCTCTCGGCCACGCAAAAGCCCATCGAAGAAATCGCCCAGTTCCTGGTCGGCGCCCATCGAGCCCCGAGCCCCGAGTCCCCAGCCCCCACCATCATCGACTCGGGCCATGCCCGCACGCGCGATCTCGCGATCGAAATCCCGTCCTCGCCGCTCGAGGCGGTGATGGCGGCCGAGGTGTGGGAGGAGATCTACGAGCGGCTGGTGCAGCTCATCGGGGAGCACCGCACGACGCTCGTGTTCGTGAACACGCGCCGGCTGGCGGAGCGGCTCACGCTCCATCTCTCCGAGCGACTCGGTGCGGACCAGGTGACGTCGCACCACGGCAGCCTGTCCAAGGAAAAGCGACTCGATGCGGAGAGCCGGCTGAAGGAAGGTAAGCTCAAGGTGCTGGTCGCGACCGCGTCGCTCGAGCTGGGGATCGACATCGGCACCGTCGATCTGGTCTGCCAGATCGGGTCCACGCGGTCGATCGCGACGCTGCTGCAGCGCGTCGGCCGCGCGGGGCACCACCTGGGCGCCGTGCCGAAGGGCCGCCTCTTCCCATTGTCGCGGGACGAGCTGATCGAGTGCGCGGCGCTGGTGCGGGCAGCGGGAGAGGGGCAGCTCGACCGTCTGATCATCCCGGATCATCCGCTCGATATTCTGGCGCAGCAAGTGGTCGCGACGGTGGCAGGCGAGGAGTGGGAGGAGGACGCGTTGTACGAGCTGGTGCGGGGTGCGTACCCGTACCGCGACCTCACCCGCAAGGACTTCGACGCCGTGGTGCAGATGCTCGCCGAAGGATTCACCACGCGGCGGGGGCGTCGGGGCGCGTACGTGCACTACGACGGTGTGAACCGGCGGCTGCGCGCGCGACGCGGCGCCCGGCTCGCCGCCCTCACGTCGGGCGGCGCGATTCCCGACATCGGCGACTACCGCGTCATCCTCGAGCCGACCGAGACCTTCGTCGGCACGCTCAACGAGGATTTCGCGATCGAGAGCATGCCGGGCGACATCTTCCAGCTCGGCAACCGCTCCTACCTCATCCGGAGGATCGAGTCGGGCCAGGTGCGCGTGGTCGACGCCCAGGGCCAGCCGCCTTCGATCCCCTTCTGGCTGGGTGAGGCTCCGGGCCGCACACCGGAGTTGTCCCAGGAGGTATCGCGGCTGCGACAGGACGTCGCCGATCGGCTCGGGGCCGACGTCGGGCCAGCGACCGCGTGGCTCGCGAGCGAGCTTGCCGGCCTGCCGGAGCCCGCCGCCCGCCAGATAGTCGAGTATCTCGACGCCTCGAAGAAAATCCTGGGCGTCATCCCGACGCAGCAGACGCTCGTATTGGAGCGGTTCTTCGACGAAGCGGGCGGGATGCAGCTGGTGCTGCACGCGCCGTTCGGGAGTCGGGTGAATCGCGCGTGGGGGCTCGCGCTCCGGAAGCGGTTCTGCCGGAGCTTCAACTTCGAGCTGCAAGCCGCCGCGACCGAGGACGCGATCGTTCTCTCGCTCGGGGCGCAGCACAGCTTCCCGCTCGAAGACGTGTTCCAGTACCTGAAGCCCGAGACCGCCGAGCACCTGCTGGTGCAAGCGGTCTCGACGCGCCGATGTTCGGCTCGCGCTGGCGCTGGAACGCGACGCGGGCGCTCGCGGTGCTGCGGGCGCGGGGCGGGAAGAAGGTTCCGACGCCGCTGCAACGCATGGACGCGGAGGACCTCGTCGCCGCCGTCTTCCCCGACCAGCTCGCCTGTCCCGAGAACCTCGTGGGCGACCGCGAGATCCCCGACCACCCGCTGGTCCAGCAGACCATCACCGACTGCCTGCTCGATGCGATGGACTTCCCCGGCCTGAAGCGCGTACTCGAGGCGATGGAGGCCGGGCGGTTCCAGCTGGTAGCGCGCGACACGACGGAGCCGTCGCCGCTCGCGCACGAGGTGATCAATGCGAAGCCGTACGCGTTCCTCGACGACGCGCCGTTGGAAGAGCGCCGCACCCAGGCGGTGATCACGCGGCGCGGGCTCGACGTGAAGACCGCGGACGAGCTCGGGAAGCTCGATCAGGCGGCGATCGATCGGGTGCGGGACGAAGCGTGGCCCGATGTCGGCTCCGCCGACGAGCTTCACGATGCGTTGCTCGTGATGGGTGCCATCCCGCACGCGGACGTCGGAGCGCGGACCGCGGCACAGCATGCGTATTTCGAGGAGTTGGCGAAAGCTGGACGAGCCGGGACGCTCGTGCACGAACCGCGGCTGTGCGTGGCCGCCGAGCGGCTACCGATGCTCGAGGCCGTGTTGCCTGGCGTCCGCTGCGAGCCGGCGCTGAGCGTGCCCGAGCGCGATCGCGCGAAGGCATGGACGCGCGAGGACGCGCTGCGCGAGCTGGTGCGCGGGCGGCTGGAGGCGGTCGGTCCCACCACGGCCGGCGACGTGGCGCGGGCGCTCGGCGTCCCGGCGTCGGACGTCGAGTTCGCGCTCGGCGCACTCGAGCACGAGGGGTTCGTCCTGCGGGGCCGGTTCGCGCCGGGCGTGGCGGAGCTCGAGTGGTGCGAGCGGCGGCTGCTCGCCCGCATTCACCGCTACACGCTCGACCGGCTGCGCCAGGAGATCGAGGCCGTCACCGCGGCGGACTTCATGCGGTTCCTGCTGCGCTGGCAGCGCGCCACGCCCGAAACCCGCGCCGAGGGGCCCGCAGGGCTCGCCGCCGTGCTGGATCTGCTCGACGGGTACGAGGTGCCGGCGGGAGCATGGGAGGCGGACGTGCTCCCCACACGACTCGGCGACTACGATCCGTTGTGGCTCGATGGGCTGTGTCTGTCGGGGGAGATCGCCTGGGGGCGGGTCAGTCTCCCGAGTGGTGAGGGCCGCAAGTCGGGCCCGATTCGCACGACGCCCATCGCCCTGTTCAGACGGGAGAGGGGAGCGGTGTGGCGGTCCCTGACGGTGCAGGGCGACCCGCGGGAGCTCCCGCTCTCGCACCCGGCGCGGGCGGCGCTCGAGACGCTCGACCAGCGGGGAGCGTCGTTCTTCGGCGACCTGGTGAGCGCGACGGGACTGTTGCGCACCGAAGTGGAGAAGGCGCTCGGCGAGCTCGTCGCATGGGGACTGGTGACGTCGGACAGCTTCGCGGGGTTGCGGGCGCTGCTCGTCCCCTCCGACCGGCGGCGTCCGATCGGAGGCTTCCGGCGCCGCGGGAAGAGCGCCCCGTTCGGGGTGGAAACGGCGGGGCGGTGGTCGCGCGTGCGGTCTCCGGCGCCGCTCCCCGAGGAGCCGGCGGCGGAAGCCGTTGCGTGGCAGCTGCTGCGCCGCTACGGCGTCGTGTTCCGACGGCTGGTGACGCGGGAGACGCTGCTCACTCCGTGGCGCGACATCCTGCGCGTGTTCCGCCGGCTCGAGGCGCGGGGGGAAATCCGCGGCGGGCGCTTCGTGGGCGGGTTTTCGGGCGAGCAATACGCGCTCCCCGAGGCGATCGGCCTGCTGCGCGCCGTACGCCGGGAAGTGCCGCAGGGTGAGCTCGTGACGGTGAGCGGGGCCGACCCGCTCAACCTCGTGGGGATCGTGACACCGGGGGACGTGGTGGCTGGGCTCGCGACGAACCGGATCCTGTACCGCGATGGAATTCCGATCGCGATCAAAGAGGGAGCGGGGAACGGGGAGCAGTACCTCACGGACGTGACACCGGACGAACGGGAGCAGCTCAAGGCCGCGCTGGTGCGCGGGCGTGTGGCTCCGCTCGTGCGGACGTACCTGGGAAAGACGCGCGCCGCCTCTACGGCCGCGTCAGATCGACGCTGACCACCGGCAGATCCCAGTGCGCCACGAGGATCTCGAAGCGCAGCTGCTCCTCGCGTCGAAACGTCTCCTGGTCGGGAAAGAGACGTCTGAGCTCCGCCTCGGGGAACGACTCGTGCGGTGCCGCGGCGTTCTTCCACACGATCGTGACA
>DATHGL010000270.1:0-11981 GCA_035317625.1 Gemmatimonadales bacterium
GTGCGGATCGCCAGATCGGGGATCGCGCCCCGCAGCCAGCAGAGCTTGTCGCGCAGCGTGCGCTGCCGCTCCGGCCGGCGCATCCGCTCGAGCATCCGATCGGACGCGTGTTGGACCGGCATGTCGATGTAGGGCACGATCCGCGGGCTCCGCGCCACCAGCTCGACCAGCCGATCGGTAAGGCCGGCCGAGTAGACGTACAGGAGACGGTACCAGGGCACCGACGTCGCTCCGAGCAGCGCCTCGAGCAGGTCGGGGAGCTTTGGTCCGGCGAGCCCCAGATCGCGACCGTAGTGACCCAGGTCCTGCGCCACGAGGTTGATCTCCTGCGCGCCCTGCGCTTCGAGCGCCTGCGCCTCGCGTACCAGACGCTCGACCGGCTCGGAACGGTGCTTCCCGCGCATCAGCGGAATGGCACAAAACGCGCACGTGTGGTCGCACCCTTCGGAGATTTTGAGGTAGCGCACGTGCGCCGCATCACCGAGGAACTGGCGGACGCCCGGGTGGCTCGCGAGGGGGTCCTCAATCAACCCGCGCTCGGCGAGGGCCGGCACCAAGTGGTGGAGATCGGAGAACCCGAGCCATAGATCGACCTCTGGGATCTCCCGCTGCAGCTCCTGTTTGTATCGCTGGACGAGGCATCCGACCGCCACCACCGCCTTCACGTCGCCTTGTGTCTTGAGCCGTGCGGCCGACAGGATGGCGTCGATCGATTCCTGCTTGGCCGCGTCGATGAAGCCGCACGTGTTGACGAGAATGACGTCGGCGTGCGGCAGGTCCTGGGTCACGACGGCGCCATGGCCCACCAGGTCGCCCACGAGCCGCTCCGAGTCGACGGTCGCCTTGTCGCAGCCGAGGGAGATGACGCCGAGCTTCATCCGCGGTAGTTCCCGAACCGCAGCTCGATGCCCCAGTCCTGGGAGCGGAGGAACGCGATCACTTCCTGGAGGTCGTCCTTGGACGGGGCCTGGACGCGGATCTCCTCGCCCTGGATTGAGGCCTGGGCCTTCTTGAACTTCCGGTCCTTGATCGCCTTGACGATCGCCTTCGCCTTCTCCTGCGGAATCCCCTGGGTAAGCTTGATCTCGCGGCGCACGGTGTCGTTCGCCGCCGGAATGACCGGACCCAGGTCCAGGTTTTTCACCGGCACCGCACGCTTGACGAGCTTGGACTGCAACACGTCGAACAGCGCTTTCATTTTGAAGTCGTCGTCGGCGACCAGCGTCAGGATCGCCTTGGGGCGGTCGAACGCGATGGCGGCTTTCGATCCCTTGAAGTCGTAGCGCTGGGCGACCTCTTTGGTCGCCTGATTGACGGCGTTATCGACTTCTTGGAGATCGGCGCCGGTGGAGATGTCGAAGGATGCAAGACTGGCCATGGGGGAAATAAACGCCGGGACACGGGAAACGGGAAGCGGGAAACGTCCCACCCGTCTCCCGTTTCTCGTTTCCCAGTCTTAGAGGAGGAAGCTCTCCAGCGCTCGGGCTCTCGAGACGTGACGGAGGCGCGCCAGCGCCTTCTCCTTGATCTGCCGGACGCGCTCCCGGGTGATACCGAGCAGCGAGCCGATCTCTTCGAGGGTCATCGGCTCCTGGCCCTCGAGCCCGAAATAGAGCCGCAGAATCTTGGCTTCGCGCTCCTTCAGCATGCCCAGCACTTTCTCGATCGACTCGCTGAGCGCGCGCTCGAAGATCTCCTCGTCGGGGCCCGGGTTCGTCGTGTCGGGCAGGTAATCGAGGAGCTTGTTGTCCTCCCCCGGCGTGAGCGGGGCGTCGAGGGAGAGGTGGGCCTGGGAGATGGACAGCGTCTTCGCGACCTCTTCTTCGGAGATGTCCATCCCCTCGGCGATCTCCTCCACCGTCGGCTCGCGGCCCAGCTCCTGGAGCAGCGCCGAGGAGCGCTTGCCGATCCGGTGCAGCGTCCCCGCCCGGTTCAGCGGGACGCGCACGATACGCGACTGCTCGGCGAGGGCCTGGAGGATCGCCTGGCGGATCCACCACACGGCGTAGGAGATGAACTTGATGCCCTTGGTCTCGTCGAACTTGTGGGCGGCCCGGATCAGACCGAGGTTGCCTTCGTTGATCAGATCCGAGAGTGCCACGCCCTGGTTCTGGTATTTCTTGGCCACGGAGACGACGAACCGAAGGTTCGAGCGCACCAGCTTGTCGAGGGCCTCTTCGTCATTCACCCTGATGCGCTGGGCGAGGGTGACCTCTTCCTCGCGGGTGATCAAGGGGTACTGGCTGATCTCCCGCAGATACTGGTCGAGCGATCCTTCGTCGAACGAGGCGCGTTTCGCCGTGTTTAGTTGCATGGCTGAGTCACCCCTCCAGGCGTGTACGACGCCGCACGGTACGCTACCGAATGACCGACCCGAGCCGGTGCCAGCGAATATCGGTAAGCCAGGGAAGCGCGTCGCGCGCCTCCCGGTCGTAGCTGAAGTACACCACGAGCGGCCGTCCCTTGACGGCCGCCGCGTCCACGAAGCCCCAGTACCGGGAATCCGCGGAGTTGTCGCGGTTGTCGCCCAAGACGAAGTATTTCCGAGCCGGGACGACCAGCGGACCCCAGGTATCGCGCGTCGGGTGATACGTGCGGGCCGTGGCGGGGCCGCCGAGGAGGTAGCCTCGCTGCCAGCCGAACTCCGGATCGGAGATGTCGTGGCCCGCGTCCACCCGTTGGACGTACGGCTCCCGCCTCGTCTTGCCGTTCACGCTCAGGTCGCCACTGCGCATCTCCACCGTGTCTCCGGGGACCCCGATCACCCGCTTGACGTAGTTGAGCTCGGGATTCTTCGGGTAGGCGAACACGATGACGTCGCCGCGGCGCGGTGAGTCGAACCCGGGAAGGCGAGCCCTCGTCCCGGGGATCTGGGCGCCGTAGACCGCCTTGTTGACGAACAAGAAATCCCCCGCCAGCAGCGTGCGCTCCATGCTGCCGGAGGGAATCTGAAACGCTTCGATCAGGAAGGTGCGAATGATGAGGAACAGCACCAGCGCCATGCCCAGCGAGCGCATCCAATTGTCGAACCAGCGTGCCAGCCGGGAGCGGCGTGGCTCGGGGGGGGCGAAGGGTACCGACGCGGTCCGCGCGCCCGTACCTGCCTGATGGTCCCCCAGATGATGCATGTCTCGTACTCTAGCGAGGCCGTCCGCCAGGCGCAACGGTCACCGCCCATCCCCGGGCCGCCCCCCACTGCCGCACCCGCTGTCGGAAATCGTCCGGCGCGTCGCCATGCCGCAACCGGGCGGCGAGGCATGCGGCCTCGCCCTCGCGCTCGACGCGCACCCACGTCACCGCGACGTCCGCGAGCGCGTCGAGCGCCGTCCGGTCGAGCGGCGAGCCGCCCGTTGAGAGGATGATCACCAGCGATTCGTGATCCACCGGACGCACACTAATGCAGCCGGTGTGAGCCGCGTCACCCTTGTGTTGCGAGCAGTGCCGTTCTATCGCCCGCCGCTCAGGCCTCGGTATCGATCTGGGCGCGCTGCAGCTTCCCGGAGAAATCCACGTAGATCACCTTGGTCTCCGAGTAGAAGTCGTAGACCTCCCAACCGCCTTCACGGTGCCCGTTGCCGGTCTGCTTCACGCCCCCGAATGGCAGGTGCGCCTCGGCGCCGATCGTGGGAGCGTTGACGTAGGTGATGCCGGTGTCGAGCTCGTGCATCGCCCGAAACGCGGCGTTTACGTCTCGCGTGTAGAGCGAGCTCGACAAGCCGTACCTGACCCCGTTGTTCACCCGTATCGCTTCGTCGAGCGAACCCACCCGAATCACCGAAAGGACGGGGCCGAAGATCTCCTCCTGCTCCACCCGCATGCCGGCCGTGACACCCGTCAGGACCGTGGGCCGGAAGAACCAGCCCCGGTCGAGTCCCGTTCCCGTCGCGGGCCCGCCCCCGATCGCCACCTGCGCCCCTTCTTCCCGGGCAACGCCGACATAGGAGTCGACCTTCTTGCGCGCCTCCTCGTTGATGAGCGGGCCGACCTCGGTGCCAGCATCGAGGCCCGGCCCCAGCCGCAGCCGATCCGCCCGGTCGCACACCATGCGAACGAGCTTGTCGTGCACCTTCTCGTGCACGATCAGGCGGCTGGTGGCGGTGCAGCGCTGACCGGTCGTGCCGAACGCGCCCCACAACACACCGTCGAGCGCCAGCGCCAGGTCGGCGTCGTCCATCACGAGCATGGCGTTCTTGCCCCCCATCTCGAGCGACAGCCGCTTGTGCATCCGGCCGCACGTCGCGCCGATGATCGACCCCGTCTCGGTCGACCCGGTGAACGAGACCACCGTGACCTCGGGGTGCTCGACCAGCGCCTTGCCGACGACGGAGCCTTCCCCGTGCACGAGCTGCACGACGTCGGGCGGTAGTCCCGCCTCGAGCAGGATTTCCACCAACAGGTGCGCGGTGTGGGGCACGTCTTCGGCCGGCTTGAAGATCACGGCATTCCCGCACAGCAGCGCAGGGAACATCTTCCAGGTGGGGATCGCGAGCGGGAAGTTGAACGGCGTGATGAGTCCCGCCACGCCGATCGGCCGACGGAAGCTCATCGCCCACTTGTTCCGCAGCTCGGACGGCACGGTGCGGCCGAACAGCCGACGGCCTTCGGTGTGGGCGTAATGCGCGGTATCGATGCCCTCCTGCACGTCCCCGCGCGTCTCCGCGAGCACCTTGCCCATCTCGCGCGTCATGGCGCGCGCGATCTCTTCCTTGCGCTGGACCAGCAAATCGCCGACACGGTGCAGGACCTCGCCGCGAACCGGAGCCGGCGTTTTCGACCAGGTGGCGAAGCCGCGTTTCGCCGACTCGACGGCGCGGGCCAGGTCGTCGGGGCCGGAGCGTGGAAAGCAGCCGATCACCTCGTCCCACGCGGCGGGGTTGCGGTTCTCGAAGTATCTGCCGGTGGAGGGCGCGGCCCACGCGCCGGCGATGAAGTTTGCGAAGTTCTCGGGCATGTCGGGTGCTGGGTGTGAGGTGTGGGGTGTCAGCGCGGCAGCGGCACGTCTGGGCACAGCCACAGGACTTCCGCGTTGGCGCCGACGCGCGGCATCACTTCGCGCATGATCAGGAGGATTCCCCAGACGATGAGCACCTGCGAGACCACGTGCGCCGCCCCGAGGCGCCGCTTCCAGGACGAAATGCTCGCCCACAGACCCGCGCCGATCACCGTCGTGATGCCGACCAGATAGAAGATCAGCCGCAGGCCGCAGCCGGACGCATACGGCCACACGCCGGGTGTGACCCCGACGGCGACGAGGACGCCGAGCGCCACTTTGGCCCAGGTCCCCAGCCACGCGCGCGCACCGGGCATCGCTCCCGCGCCGGCGGCGAATGGCACCGCCGCGGGCTTCTTGACGGTCGGCGCGGAGCCGGCGCCGCCGGCGCCGCGGCCGAGGGTGGGGTCGGCGTCCGGCAGCTTCTTCAGGAGCCGGTCCACCTCCGCCATCTCTTTGTCCCAGTCGCGTTCCTTGCCAGGCACTACCCCTCCCGGGCCAATCTGTAGCGCTCGATCTTCTTGTAGAGATTGGAGCGCGGCATCTCCAATGTGCGCGCAGTCTCCGACACATTCCAGTCGTTCTCTTTGAGCTTCGCGAGGATATAGGTCCGCTCGGCCACCTGCTTGAACGCCTCGAAGGTGGCGGCGCGCATCCACGGCGCCCCGGCGACGTCGGCCGCCTCCGCTCCCCCTGCCGCGTCGGAGGTTCCGACGCTCGCGATCCGCTCCACGTCCTGGGCCGTCACCGCCGGCCCAGTGGTGAGGATGAGGAGGCGCTCGACCGCGTTCCGGAGCTCGCGGATGTTGCCCGGCCAATCGTGCGCGGCCAGCCGCTGCACGGCCTCCGGAGCAAACGGTTTGGGCTGGAGCCCGCCGGCCCGACCCAACTGGCCGACGAAATGCTCGACGAGCTGCGGGACATCCGCGCGGCGCGCGCGCAGCGGCGGCACCTCGATCGGCACGACGTTCAGGCGGTACAGCAGGTCCTCACGGAACCGCCCCGCCGCGATCTCCGCCTTCAGGTCCTTGTTGGTGGCCGCCACGACCCGCACGTCCACCTCCTGCGTCTTCCCCGACCCGACGCGCGAGATCACCCCTTCCTCGAGCGCGCGCAGCACCTTGGCCTGAGCCGACAGACTCATGTCCCCGATTTCGTCCAAGAACAGGGTCCCGCCGTCCGCCAGCTCGAACTTCCCGGCGCGGTCGGCGAAGGCGCCGGTGAAGCTCCCTTTCACGTGGCCGAACAGCTCGCTCTCGATCAGCTCCGTCGGGATCGCGGCGCAGTTCACCTCCACGAAGGGGCCCCGCGCGCGGGACGAGAGCAAGTGGATGGCGCGGGCCACGAGCTCCTTCCCGGTGCCGTTTTCCCCGGTGATGAGCACGCGGGCAGGAGTCGGTGCGACCTTCTCGAGGCGCTCGATGACCTGCTTCACGCCGCGGCTCGTGCCGACGATCTCGTACTGGGCGTGCACTTCGGCTTTGAGCCGCACGTTCTCGCTCGCCAGGTCCACGTGCTGCAGGGCGTTGCGTAGCGTGAGCAGGATCCGGTCGGTGTCCAGCGGCTTTTCGAGGAAGTCGTACGCGCCGAGCTGCGTCGCCTCGACGGCCGTCTGGATCGAGCCGTGACCCGAGATCATCACCACCTGCGCGTGCGGATCGATCTCGCGCAGCTTGCGCAGCGTCTCGAGCCCGTCCATCCCCTGCATCTTCACGTCGAGGAACACGAGATGGGGCCGGAACTCGGGGTAGCGCTGCAGCGCCTCCGAGCCGGACGCGCACGCCTGCACTTCGATCTGTTCATACTCGAGGAGCTGTTGCAGCGCCTCGCGAATGCCCTTTTCGTCGTCGACGACCAGGACGCGCCGGCTCACAGGTCGGTCCGCTTCAGACGGTACAGGACGACGGCCGTGGGGTGGATGCGGACGTCGGCGAAGCCGGGCGAGACGCGCAGGGGAACGGCGCCGGTCGAGTCCGCCCCCGCGACGCGCTGCGCCAGCTGCTTCACCATGGGAGAGGGAAACGCGATGCCGCGCAGGCTCAACTCCTGGACCGTGAAGCGGGCCAGCCCGGGCCGCTCGATCCGCAAGGGACCCGCGATCCGCAGCGGCTCGCGCGGATTCAGGAATCCGGCGAAGGGCCCCAGGGCGTCCGGCGGAATCACGCGCGTGTCGAGCCGGCAGTGAACGGCGAGCGAGCCCTCCGACAGCTCGACCCGCAGCGAGTCGAAGCTCTTGCGCACGGACCAATCCATCGAGCTGCCAATGAGGGATGCGACTTCATTGGCGGAGAGGACGACCGAGTCCGGTCCGGTCGACTGCTTCAGCCGGTCGACCTTGGTCTGCGTGCTGGACAACGCCTTGGGCGTCGGCGCGCCGACCCCCGTGTCCGCGACCGACGGAAGTTGGGTGGAGTGCGGGCCGAACCAGTGTGCGGCCTGGCGCATGATCGGCTCGCGGAACCACCACACCGCGAGCGCCGCCAGCGAGGCGACGGCGAGGAAAGCGAGCCGGAGGAGTCCCTTAAGGCAGCCGTTCACTGTGTCTCACATGATACACCGCACCTCCAGATTGGAGCGTGCTCTGCATCAGGTCGAGCCCGCCCACGAGCGCCGTGTCCGCGAACGCGAGTCGGCCGAGCGTCGCTTCGAGGCCGGCGAAGTCGGAGGGCCGCGCCGCGCGGGCGGCGCGCCCCAGCGTCACGTGGGGTCGGAAGGCCCGCGCCTCGGTCGGAAAGCCGAGCGGGGCGAATTCCTGCTCCACGCGATGCTGCAGGATCTCGAGCGCCGGCTCGGGCGCGATGCCCGCCCACACCACCCGCGGCCGCCGGAAATCGGGAAACACGCCGAACCCACCGAGCGCCAAGGGCAGCGCGCGCGCTCCAACCGCCGCGCCCGCCAGCGCCGCCGCAAGCTCCGGCTGCCGTTCGTCCGCCACCTCGCCCAGAAACTTGAGCGTGACATGGATGCCCTCGTCGCGGACCCACTTGACGGGGAGCCCCAGCTCTCGGAGCGGCGCCGCGGCGGTCCACAACGCCTCACGCACGGACGGAGGAAGGTTCAGGGCGACGAACAGCCTCACGCGGGATCGGCGATGCGTCCGGCGAGCAGGCTGCCGCGGCGGTAGCCACGGGAATCCACGTCGACGACCGCGAAGCCCAGGTCGGTGAGGCGCGCCCGGATCGCCGTGAGCCGCTCGGTCAGCCAGGGAATCCACGCCGCCTCGACCTCGATGCGCGCACGGTCGCCGTGGTGGCGGACTCGGAGGTCGCCGAGCACGCCAAGCTCACGCAGGTACGCCTCCGCCTGCTCCACCTGCGCGAGCCGCCGCGGCGTGATCGCGAGGCCGTAAGCCACGCGGCTCGAGAGGCAGGGTGCCGCCGGCGCGTCCCACACGGGTAGGGCAAGCGCGCGCGCCGAGTCGCGGACGTCGGCTTTGGTGAGTCCCGCTTCGGCCAGGGGCGAGCGCACGCCCGCCGCCCGTCCCGCGGCGTACCCGGGGCGATGCTCGCGGAGGTCGTCGGCGTTGGTCCCGTCGCACACGACGGCGAGGCCCCGAGCGCGCGCCGCCGGGACGAGGCGCCGCCACAGCTCCGTCTTGCAGAAGAAGCATCGGTTCGTGGGGTTCGCGAGGTACGCGGGATCGTCCAGCTCGTGCGTCTCGAGCTCGACCAGCGGCACATCGAAGCGGTCCGCGACCGCCCGGGCTGCGGCCCATTGCGCCATCGGGTACGACGCGCTCCGACCCACCGCCGCCAGGACCCGGGCGCGCCCGAGCTCCTGGCGCAACACGACCGCCAGCAGGGCGGAATCGACCCCGCCCGAATAGCCCACGAGCGTCGAGGGGAAGGCGCGGACGAGCGCACGCAGCTCTGGAAGGCGGCTGGGCACGGCGGAATAGTAGCGACTCAGACTGTCTCCATCAAAGGACGTTTTTCGCCGCAACAACCGATGGTTCGTAGGCTGGAAACCAATTACCCTTATGATACGTTGACGAAGGCGCATGAACGTCTACGTCTAGTAGGAAACCATACCATCGGGGCTCCGAAATGGCGCACAAGGCCGAGCTGGATGCCGTAGACCGCAAGATTCTGCGGCTGCTCGCGACCGACGGGCGCTCCAGTTATCAGGCGGTCGCCGATGAAGTGGGGTTGTCGCGACCGGCGGTGATGGAGCGCGTGAAGCGGCTCGAGGAAGCCGGCTACATCACGGGATACGGCGCCCGCGTCGATCGCGTGAAGGCCGGGTTCCCGGTCACCGCGTTCGTCGCGGTCCGCTACGGCAGCTCGGACTATGTCGGCGACGAGCCGCGCATGCGCGAGATGGAGAAGCATCCCGGCGTGTTGGAGTGTCACCACGTGGCAGGGGAGGACTGCTACATCCTCAAGGTTGCGGCCCCCGATCTGGAGCGGCTCCAGGATCTCCTGCGCGACCTGCGGGGCCCGTCGTCGAAGACGGACATGAACACCCGTACGACGATCGTGCTCGGCACGCTGTTCGAGAAGCCGGGGTTCGTTCCCCAGGAGCTCGATTGATGGCCGGGCTGCGCGGCAAGGCATTGGTCGCGTATCTCGTCGTCTGCGTGTTCTGGGGCTCGACATACCTGGCGATCCGCGTCGGGGTCGGCGTGCTGCCCCCATTCCTGTTCGGAGGCCTGCGCTTCCTGATCGCGGGCGTGCTGCTCCTCACGCTGGCGTTGGCGCTCGGCGACACGCTGCCGCGTCGCGCGGTCGACTGGCGCACGCAGGCCATCGTGGGCGTCCTGCTGCTCGCCGGCGGCAACGCGTTCGTGGTGTGGGCCGAGCAGTATACGGCGTCGGGCATCGCCAGCATCTTCGTCGTGACCGTCGCGTTGTGGATGGCGTTCTTCGACGCAATCATCCCGGGTGGTGCCGGCGACCTGAATTGGCGCGTCGTGACCGGACTGCTGCTCGGCTTCCTCGGCACCGCGTTGTTGGTGGGCGCGAGCCCCGCGGAAATCCTACGGGCCGATCTGCGTGGGCCGATCGCCCTGACCTGCGCGAGCGCATCCTGGTCGCTCGGCTCGGTGTACAGCAAACGGCACCGCACGGAGACGAGCCCCTACGTCGGGGCGGCGATCCAAATGATCGCGGGCGGCGTCACGATCGCCCTCGTGGGCACGGTGCTCGGCGAGTGGACCCGCTGGCACCTGACGGCCAAGGGTGTCGGGGCCATCGCCTATCTCGTGGTGTTCGGCTCGATCCTCGGCTACAGCGCCTACACGTACGCCCTGCGCCACGCCTCGCCCACCATCGTCGGCACGTACGCGTACGTGAACCCGGTGATCGCCGTGTTGCTCGGCTGGCTGATCCTGAGCGAGCCGGTCACGGGGCGCACGTTCGTGGCGATGGCACTGATCGTCGGCGCGGTCGTGTGGATCCAGTTCTCGCACAGGATCGCGCGGTCAGGCCGACGGGCGGACGGTCGGACGGAGACGGCGGCATCGGGCCGACCGTCCGACCGCCCGACCGCCGGTCAGGAAGCCTCGTGATCGCCCGTCTCTGGCACGGCGCGGTTCCGGCCGCGAAGGGCGACGCCTACGCCGCGTATCTCCGCCTGACCGGGGTGCCGGACTGCCGCGCGACGCCCGGAAACCGCGGCGTCGAGGTGCTGCGGCGCACCGCCGGCGGCGAGACACACTTCGTCTTCATCTCGTTTTGGGAGTCGATGGACGCGATTCGCGCGTTCGCGGGGGACGACGTCGAGCGGGCGCGCTACTACCCCGAGGACCGAGACTACCTGCTCGCCCTCGAGCCCACGGTCACGCACTACGAGGTGCTCGAGCGGTAGCGGGGCGGCCCGGGACCGTCACTCGTCGGCGGAGGCCGGTTCGGCCGGGTGCCGCATCACGGGCGGAGCCCGCAGCGCCGGCTTCCCTTCCTCCGTGTACTTGAACCCCCGTGTCGTGTGGTACGCGAGGTCGATGTCCGGGGCGGCGGCGAACTCGGTGAGGATCTCTTCCCAGATCGCGTGCTCGGTGCCGCGGCGCTTGCGGGGCTCGATCAAGTAGCGGATCGTCAGCTGCACGCCGTAGTCCACCACCTTCGTGTACACGATCGGCGTCAGCTTGCGGTAGTTGATGAGATACTGCTGCGAGGCGGCGAGCAGCTCGTGCTCCGCCTGCGCCGTGAGATGCTCCGCGTGCTTGACGGCGATCTTGCCCAAGAGCTCCTTCGCCCGCTTCCAGTCGCTCTCGAACGTTACGATGACCGGCACCTCGTTCCAGATGTAGCGGAATCCCTTGTTGTAGTTCGCGACGGGGTCGGTGAACACCTTGCCGTTGGGGATGTGGATGATGCGCCCGCTCGACTGGTCCGCGTCGACCCAGGCACCGATCTCGTTGAGCGTGAACTGGAACACGCCGAGGTCGATGACGTCCCCGGCGTGCGGGCCGATCTGCACGCGGTCCCCCACCTCGAACGGGCGGCGCCACATGATGAACGCCCACCCGGCGAGGTTGGACACGGGCTCCTTGAGGGCGATGGCGAGGCCGGCCGAGAGGAACCCGAGGAACGTCACGAGCGGCCCCACGCCGGCGGCGAACCAGATGCCGCCGACGATTACGATACCAGCCCCCACCAACGCGTAGGTCAAGCCCTTGCGCCAGCGGTAGCGGCTCCACGGATCCCGCACCCGGCGGTACACGACGGCCAGAATGATCCGGTGGAGCAGCCACAGTCCGGCGACGGTCGCGAGCGTGGACACGAGCCGCGCCTGAAGCTCGGGTCTCAGGCCGAGGTGACTCTGGAGCCAGTCGATCATGCGAGGTGTGGTGGGATGCGGGGACAAAGTAGGGGATGGTCAGGCCCCGCGCCAGCCAGTGACGCAGTAGATTGCGCCAGGATGCGTACGCCCCCGCCTGCCCTGCTGGTCTTGGCGCTCGCCACCGTGGCCTGTCACCGCCGCGCCGTCGAGCCCATCAATCCCACGGCGGAGGTGGCGGTCAACGTCGACAACCAGAATTTCTCCGACA
>DATHGL010000271.1:0-9479 GCA_035317625.1 Gemmatimonadales bacterium
GGATCTGGTGTTGCCGGCGAAGGATCTGGTGGGGATCACGAGACCGCCTCCGACGCCACCCGCGCCGCTTCCGCCAGCACGGCGGCCCCGACGAAGATGCTCTCCTCGGCCGGGTAAAACCGCGGCGAGTGCGCCGGAATCGGCTCGCCGCCTTGCTCGCGAGCGCCGATCCTGAGAAAGCACCCGGGCATCCGCTCCAGGTACGCCGCGAAGTCTTCACCACCCATGTTGAGGAACCCCAACGGCACGATCGCCGCCTCGCCGAGCACCGCGGCCGCCGCCCGGCGCGCCCAGCTCGCGGGCGTCGGGGGGTTCACGAGGGGCGGAGGACCGAGCCCGATCGCAACCTCCGCCCGCAGGCGATAGACCGCCGCCGTCGCCTCGGCGATGCGGCGCACCTCCTCGACCAGGAGCCGGCGCGTGTCGGGATCGGTGGCGCGCAGCGTTCCCGTGAGCGTGGCGCGGTCGGGGAGCACGTTGGGCGCCGACCCCGCGTGCACGCTTCCGATGCTCACCACCGCGGGATACGCCGGATTCACGCGGCGCGAGACGATGGTCTGGAGCGCGCCGATGAGCGCTCCCACGCCGACGATCGCATCCGCGGCCTCGTGCGGCCGGGCGGCATGGGCGCCGGTCCCCACGAGCTCGATCTCGAACGTATCCGCTGCGGCGGCGAGCGGCCCCTCTTGGGCGACGACCTCGCCCACGACGAACCTCCGGTCCACGTGTGCGCCGAAGATCGCGGCGACGCCGTCGAGCGCTCCCGAGTCGAGAACCGCCTGCGCCCCCCGACCCGTCTCCTCGGCCGGTTGCAGCACGATCAGCACGTCGCCCGCGGCGGGGCACGCCGTCAAGAGATGCGCCGCGCCCACGGCCCACGTCGCGTGTACGTCGTGCCCGCAGGCGTGCATCACGCCCGGGTGCTCCGAGGCGAAGGGAAGACCCGTGGCTTCGGAGATGGGGAGCGCGTCGATGTCGCCGCGCACGGCCACGAGAGCGCGGGACGAGTCGCGGCCGCTGATCCGCGCCACGAGGCCGGTGCCCGCCACGCGCTCGAGCCGGGCAGGCTCGACCCGCGCGAGCGCCGCGTGCAGCGCCGCCGCTGTGCGCTCCTCCTGGCCCGACAACTCCGGGTGCTGGTGCAGGTCCCGGCGTAGCTCGACCAGTGTGCGCCGCAACGCCTGGGGGAACAGCTGGTCCAGCCTGCCGGGGAGTGCGGCGGCACTCGGGCGACTCACGCGAGCACTTCGCTTCGCACTGTCAGGTTCTCCACGCGATCCCGGTCCACCGCCACCCCCATGCCCGGCGCGTCGCGCGGCACGCGCACCATGCCGTCCGCGTCCATGGTCCACTCCGGTACAACGATATCCCGCTCCCAGTAGCGCGCGCTGGGAGAGAGGTCGCCGGGGAGCGAGAAGTTGGGCAGCGACGCGAGTGCCACGTTGTACGCCCGGCCGATCCCACTCTCGAGCATGCCGCCGCACCACACCGGGATGCCGTGCCGCTGGCAGAGATCGTGGATCGCAATGGACTGGGCGAACCCACCCACCCGTCCGGGCTTGATGTTCACGATGCGACCGCTCTGGAGCGTGATCATGTCCTGCGCGCGCTCCACGTCGGTGATTGATTCATCCAGGCAGAGCGGCGTCTTGAGCAGGCGCTGCAGCGCCGCGTGGCGCACGAGGTCGTCCCGTCCCAGGGGCTGCTCGATCATCAGCAGGTCGAAGGCGTCGAGCCCGCGCAGCAGCTCGGCGTCGTCGAGCGTATAGGCGGAGTTCGCGTCCACCATGAGGTGGACCGCAGGCCCGAGCGCGTGGCGCACCGCCCGCACGTAGGCTACGTCCGCCCCCGGCGCGATTTTGAGTTTGATTTTCCGGTAGCCCTGCTCGACCGCCAGGCGTGCCCGGCGCACCAGCGCCTCGGGACTCGCCTGTAGCCCGAGCGAGATGCCCGTGACGATGCGGTCGCGCGTGCCGCCGAGCAGCGTGGAGAGCGGACGTCCGCACAGGCGGGCGGCGAGCTCCCAGCACCCCATCTCCACTGCCGCCTTGGCCATGCGGTGGCCGCGAAAGTCGCGCGCCAGGATGGCGTGCACGGTCTCCGGCCCGTCGAGTTCCTGCCGTAGGATGCGGGGCGCGACCCACTCGCGCAGGGCGAACCACGCCGTGTCGATCGTCTCGTCCGAGTAGTTGGGCTGCTCGCCGGCCACGCACTCCGACCACCCAGTGACGCCGCCCGTGGATGTGAGCTCGAGCAGGCAGATGCGCCGCTCAGTGCAGAGCCCGGACGAGATGCGGAACGGCTCCTTCAGCGGAAGGCGGATCTCTCGCAGGGTGATCCGCTCGACGCACAACATCAGCGTGTCCGGGCGAGGATGTAATAGCCGCGCCGCGCGTCGGCGTCGCGATAGAATCCGGCCACGCGGTAGCCGCGCGCGAGTCCCCAGGTGAGCGCCGCGCGCGTGGTGGCGCGCCACCGGCCGGCGAGGGCGAGCGACGCCTCCTGGACTTTGTCGATCTCGAGCGGAATCTCGACCCGGAGGGGCGCCCCGGCCGGTCCCTCGTGCAGCCGCGGCATGGTGGGGACGCCGTCACCATCGGACGCATTCAAGACCCTGGCCGTGCTCGCGGCCTCGGGCCGCTGGGGCGTATCGGTCGCACCGGGCGCGGCGATCTCCCAGGCGACGATGAACCGATCGGTGCCAAGCCCCCGGTGGACGGCGCTATCGGTGTTGCTCCCATACATGTCGGTCACGTACTCCCTCACCTCCACGCCGAGCCGGTTGAAGTTGAGGTGCGCGTTGCGGGCCACGAGCGGGTCGAAGGTCCAGTAGATGACGCCCACGCCGAGGCGGAGCAGCGCCTCACGCTGGAACTCCTTGAGGCGGCGGCCGATGCCGTGGTCGCGCAGCCCGGGGCGGACAGCGAGCATGTCGGACCAGTGGACCAGCCGCCCGTGCTCGATGCCGGTGATGCCGAAGACGAAGCCGACGAGCCGTTCCTGGGCGTCGAACGCGCCGGCGGTCACGCCGCCGAGCCGTTGGCCGACCTTGAGGATAGCGGCGGGGACGCGCTCGCTGAAGTCGGCGCCCCAGGTCTCGTGCTGCAAGGCGACGCAGGCCTCGAACTCCTCCTGGGTGCCGAGGTGGCGGATGTGCGGCCCGGCGGGCGACGGCGCGTGGGGCGCGGGGGCGGGGGGCGCGCCGGGGGCGGCGGCGGGGCTCCCGGGGTCGGCGGGTCGCTGGGTGGGCACGGGACGATCCATTTAGGTATACGACAAGGTATACAATCCAGCCCCGTCCATCAAATCCTGGGGTCTTGCGCTGCACACGACTTTGTACACATTATCGCCGCGACAGCCGTTTTCGCACCCATCGCTCCACGCGAGATCATGCACCGGACTGCCGTCGCTGCGCTGTGGCTCCTCGCGCTCTGCTCGAGCACCCTCTCCGCTCAAGCCGGGCGCCCGAGTGCGTCCGCCCCCGCCCCGGCCCCCGCCTCCGCGACGCTCGCCGAGCGCATCCAGCAGATCGTCACTCGGCCCGAGTACCGCCGCTCGACCTTCGGCGTCGCGTTCTACGATCTCGACACCAAAGCGCCGGTGTTCACCCTCAACGCCGACAAGCTGTTCGTCCCCGGCTCCACCACCAAGCTCGTGACCGAAGGCACCGCGTTCGAGCTGTTGGGCCCCGACTACCGCTTCCACACGCGGGTCTATCGCACCGGCCCGATCCGGAAGGACGGCACCGTGGACGGCGACCTGGTGCTCGTGGCGAGCGGCGACCCCAACCTGTCCGGTCGCATCCGCCCCGACGGCACGCTCGCCTTCGAGAACCAGGACCACGCTTACGACGGCAGCCCCGACACCAAGGCCGTGCCCGGCGATCCGCTCCTCGTGATCCGCGAGCTGGCCGATCAGGTGGCGGCGCGGCACATCACGCGCGTGAAGGGGCACGTGCTGATCGACATCAGCCTCTTTCCCGAGGGCGAGCGCGAGCTCGGCACCAGCGTCGTGATCTCGCCCGTCGCGGTGAACGACAACCTGGTGGATGTGACTATCGCTCCCGGCGCCGCGCCGGGCGATCCGGTCGTGCTGACGCCGTCTCCGCGCACCGCGTACGTGGGCTTCATTAATCAGGCGACCACGGTCGCGCCCGACTCGCAGCCCGAGATCCGTTGGGCGAAGGACTCAGCCGGTCCCGACGGCGCGCACACCGTCACCGTCACGGGGATGATGCCCGCCGGCAGGCCGGCGTGGCTCTTCAGCTACGCGGTGCCGCAGCCCAGTCGGTTCGCCGAGGTCGTGCTGGTGGAGGCGTTGCGGGAGCGGGGCGTCCGGGTGGGCGTGAGCCCGGCAGGGTTGGCGCACGACTTCAAGGCGCTCGCGAGCGCATACACGCCCGACAACGTCGTGGCCGAGCACGTGTCGCCGCCGCTCACGGAAGAGGTAAAGGTCACGCTCAAGGTGAGCCAGAACCTGCACGCCAGCATGACGCCGTTCATCCTCGGTGCGGTGCTGGCACACGACGGCTCCGCGCGGGCCGGGTTCGGGCTCGAGCACGACTTCCTCGAGAAGGCCGGGCTCGACCTGAGCGGGGCGTCGCAGGGCGACGGGGCGGGCGGCGCGGCGCACTTCACGCCCGACTTCATGGTGCGTTTCCTCGCGTACATGGCCGGCCGGCCGCGCTTCGCGGACTACCTCGCCGCACTGCCGGTGCTGGGCCGCGACGGCACGCTCTGGAAGGTGCAGCCGAATTCGCCCGCCGCCGGCCACGTGCGCGCCAAGACGGGCACGTACGTGGAGGTGGACCACCTGAACCGCGGGCTCATGGTGAATGGGAAGGGTCTCGCGGGCTACGTGACGACGGCCGGCGGCCGGCGCCTCGCGTTCGCCGTCTACGCGAACAACGTGCCGGTCTCGGCAGAATCCGGCGCCATCGAGCGGGGCATCGCGCAGGCGGTGGGGGAGATCGCCGCGGCCGCCTACGATGCGGCGCCGTGAGTGCCGCAGTGTTCCGAATCTCTTTCATTACCCGGCGGAGGTAGCGTTATGCCGTCCATTGCATCGATTCCATTCCTCCTCGCCCTCGCCGCCACGCCTGCGCTGGCGCAACAACAAGAAGAAGGGGAGATCGCCGGAACCGTCGTGGCCCAGGCGTCGCAGAGTCCGCTCGCCGGCGTACAAGTCATGGTCGCGGACCAGCCGGGGAGAATAGCGACGAGCGACGTGTCCGGGCGCTTCCGGATCACCGGGGTGACCGGTGCCGAGGTGACGGTCTCCGCGCGCCTGATCGGCTACCGGCAGGCGACCCGGACCGTAGCGGTCGGCGCCACCGACGTCAGGTTCGCGCTGGCCGACCGGCCGGTCGAGCTGGACCAGGTGGTCGTCACCGGCGTTGCGGGCGCGGCGCAGCAGCGCACCCTCGGCAACTCGATCGCGAGGATCAATGCCTCGGACGTGGTCGCCACCGCGCGCGTGTCCACGGTGCAGGATCTCATCAACGGCCGGGCGCCGGGGGTCGTGGTCATGCCCGGGACGGGGATGGTAGGGAGCGGCTCCAAGATCCGCGTCCGCGGCGTGTCCAGCTTCTCTCTCTCCGGCGATCCGCTGATCTACGTGGACGGGGTGCGGGTGAACAACGAGACCGGGACCGGGATGCAGATCCAGGCCTTCAGTTCCGGCGTGGTATCCCGCCTGAACGATTTCGACCCCGAGGAGATCGAGGACATCGAGATCCTTAAGGGGCCGGCGGCGGCGACGTTGTACGGGACCGAGGCGGCGCGCGGCGTGATCAACATCATCACGAAGAAAGGTGCGTCCGACGGCACACGATACAGCTTCACGATCAAGCAAGGAGGCAACTGGTTCATGGACCCGGAGCACCGGGTCCCGACCAACTACTGGCGCGACACGACGGGCACGATCCAGTCGGTGAACGTCATCCAGACCGAGGACGCCCGCGGCACGCCGGTGTTTCGCACCG
This sequence comes from Gemmatimonadales bacterium, assembly GCA_035317625.1. Taxonomy (GTDB): domain Bacteria; phylum Gemmatimonadota; class Gemmatimonadetes; order Gemmatimonadales; family GWC2-71-9; genus AG41. The sequence goes on from DATHGL010000271.1 coordinate 5,984, forward strand.
GCCAGGTGAACGATTATGCGGGAAGCGTGAGCGGGGGCGCGGGGATCGTGCGTTACTTCGCATCGGGCGGGTGGACCCGCGACCAGGGGGCGGAGCCGAACAACGCCCGGCGCCAGATGAGCGCCCGCACCAATCTCCAGATCACGCCCAGCTCCAAGGTGGACCTTCAGACCAGCGTCGGCTACGTCGCGAGCCACACGACGCTCTCGTGCGAGGCGGGGTGCGGCGGTGCGACCTGGGGCTCCTGGTTCTCGAACCCGAGGAACCTCCCGCAGTTCTGCGGGGAGGTTCCGGGGGCCGACCCCACCACCTGCGGCTGGGCACGCGGCTTCCAGAGCTCGCCCCCGGAGGCCGATCGCTCGATGCAGGATTGGCAAGACATCAACCGTTTCACCGGGAGCGCCACGCTGAACTACCACCCGTTGCCGTGGATGACGCACCGCTTCGTGGTGGGCACGGACTTCACGCAGGAGAAGAACGAGGAGCTGCTGCCGTTCCTCACGAACGACACGCTGCGCTTCTTCTGGGGTCAGTTCGCCGACGGCTGGAAGTACCAGGCCCGGCGCGACATCGTCTACAACAGCTACGACTACCTCGGCACGGTGAAGCTCGACGTGTCGCCCAAGGTCAACTCGGCGACGTCGTTCGGTGTGCAGTACTACACGAAGTACTTCTCGTGGATCAGAGCGGAGGGGGACTTCTTCCCGGCACCGGGGCTCGAAACGATCTCGGCGGCGGCGACGAAACCGGTCACGTCCGACAGCAATCTGACCAACAAGACGCTCGGCTTCTACGCGCAGGAGCAGATCGGGTTACAGAATCGTCTCTTCCTGACCGCGGCGCTGCGCGTGGACAACAACAGCTCGTTCGGAACGGACATCAAGTGGGTCACTTACCCGAAGGCGAGCCTGTCGTGGGTGCTGAACGAGGAGCCGTTCTTCCGGCAGCACGCCCCCTCCATGATCAGCACGTTCAAGCTGCGCGCCGCCTACGGCGAGTCGGGCCTGCAGCCCGACTACGGGACGGCATTGCGGACCTACAATCCCGTGCCCGGCCCGAACGGCACGCCCGCGCTCACGCCGGGCTTCATCGGGAACCCGAGCCTCGCCCCGGAGCGCGGCAAGGAAACCGAGCTGGGGTTCGATGCCGGACTCTGGAACGACCGGGTCGGTCTCGACTTCACCTTCTACAACACGCGCACCCTGGACGCCATCTTGCGACGCGACGTCGCACCCTCTTCGGGTTTCGGCGGGACCGCGCAATTCGTGAACGCCGGCGAAATCCGGAATCGGGGGATCGAGGCGCTCCTCAAGGCGCAGATCGCCAGCGGCCCGAGGTACGGGTGGGACGTCAGGCTCAACCTGTCCCACAACTCGGGCAAGGTGGTGAAGCTCAGCGGCACGGATACCACGATCGTGCTCGGGGACATCCAGCAGCGCGTCGGCTATGCCCCGTGGTCGTGGTTCCGCCAGCGCGTTGTGAGCGCCGACTTCGACCCGGTGACCGGCAAAGCCATCAACGTCATGTGCGACGACAGCCACGGCGGGGCGACGCCCTGCTTCGACGCCAACGGCCTGGTCGTCGCGCCGCGCGTCTTCCTGGGTCGCGCCGTGCCGTCCCTGGAAGGGTCGTTCGCATCCAACGTCCGCTTCCTCGACCGCTTCCGCCTGACGATGATGATCGACTTCAAGAGTGGCTACAAGAAGTTGGACAACAACCTGCGGGCCCGGTGTCAGGTGTTCCGTACGTGCCTCGAGAACATCGAGCCGGAGAAGTACGACCCCAAGATCATCGCGCAGATGCAGAGCAACGGCACGCTCCGGGACTTCGTCATAAACGACGCGAAGTTCGCCAAGCTGCGCGAGATCTCTCTCAGCTACGACGCGCCCCTGAGCTACGCCAGCCGGATCGGTGCGCGCAGCGTTTCCTTCAGCGTGGCCGCGCGCAACCTGCACACCTGGACCGGCTACTCGGGTGTCGATCCGGAGGACATGTTCCTCTCCGGCACGCCCAATTTTCTGGAGCAGTCGAACCTGCCGCAGCTCGCATCCTTCGTCTTCACGACCAACGTGAGCTTCTGAGGAGCCCGGACCATGACACGGAATCCCCTGAGCTGGCTCGCCCTCGCGGTGACGGCTGCGGCGCTGCCGGCATGCAACGTTCTGGACGTGAACACTACCGATCGCGTTCCCGCGGAGACGCTCGACAATCCGGCGAACGCCGCGCTGATGGTGAACAGCACCATCGGCGACTTCGAGTGCGCCGTGGGGTCCTATATCCTCGTCGAGGCGATCATCTCGGACGAATTCTCCGACGCGCAACTCGGCGCCGCGGCCTGGCCGTACGACCGGCGCGACGCGAACACACAGCCGGGGGGCATCTACGGCACCAGCCTGTGCGACTCGAACCAGAACCCCGGCGTCTATACACCGATCTCCACCGCCCGCTTTACGGCCGAGAATGCACTGCGGAAACTGCAAGGATGGACCGACCAGCAGGTGCCCAACCGCCGGGCCCTGACGGCCAAAGCAGCCCTGTACACGGGGTTCAGCTACAGCTTGATGGGGATGGCGCTGTGCGAGGCGGCGTTCGATCTGGAAGCGCCGATCGACCAGCCGGCGATGTTCGCGCGGGCCGAAGACCGCTTCACGACCGCGATCACCGAAGCGACGGCAGCGGGCGGCATGCAGAGCATCGTCAACGCCGCCCTGGTCGGTCGGGCGCGCGTGCGGCTGTTCCGGGGCGACCCGACGGGCGCCGCCGCCGACGCTCAGCTCGTGCCGGCGGGTTTCGTCCTGAACGCGAGCGCCGGCTCGGACGCTAACCGCCGCTACAACCGCGTCTACGCCGCCACGACGTATTTCGGCTTCTACACGGTCGACACGCTGTCCCGCGCGCTTCGGACGGGGCCCGGCCTCGACGCCACAGGGGCGGTGCCGGACCCGCGCGCCGCGGCGGCCCTCATGCCGACCCGGGCCGCGGACCCGACGCAGGACATCTGGGCGCCGGCCAAGTACGACGCGCTCGACACGCCGCTGCCCGTCGCCCGCTACGAGGAGGCGCAGCTCATTCTGGCCGAAGCCCAGGGCGGCGCCAACGCCGTCACCATCATCAATGCGCTGCGCGACGTCCATAGCCTGCCGCACTACACCGGCCCCACCGACGCCGCCTCGATCACGCAGCTCGTCGCGGCCGAGCGGCAGCGAGCGCTGTTCGTCGAGGGGTTCCGGAATTACGACATTCAGCGCTTCGATCTGCCCCTGATCCCGGCTCCCGGCACGGATTACCCGGGCAAGGGGGGCTCCTACGGCAATACGACGTGCCTGCCGCTTCCCGACATCGAGCGGTTCAACAACCCGAACGCGAGTGTATCCCGATGACGAAGCTCCTGATCTTCGTGCTGGGGATCGTGAGTGCGATCCCCCGCCTGGTCTGGGCCCAGAATCCGCCGTTGCGCGGGTTCGACGCCTACGTCGAACAGGCGCTGCGCGACTGG
>DATHGL010000272.1:0-2763 GCA_035317625.1 Gemmatimonadales bacterium
GGGGGGGGGGGGGGGGGGGGGGGTGGCGGGGGCGGCGGCGGGCACCGGCGGCCGTAACCAGACATCCGCAGGGTAGACATAGGGGCGCAGCATGCTGCGCCCCTGCTTTTTTCAGTGCAGATTCTCCCGCCTCGTGACGGAGCTCAAGCGGTCGCTGCGCCTGGTGGACGGCCTCGCCATGGTGGTCGGGATCATGGTGGGCTCGGGAATCTTCCGGACGCCCGGGCTCGTGGCGGCGCAGCTCGGCCGCCCCTGGCTCACCTTCCTCGCCTGGGTTCTGGGCGGCGCGCTGGCGCTGCTCGGCGCGCTGTGCTTCGCCGAGCTGGCGACGCGGTACCCCAGAGCGGGCGGCAAGTACGTGTACGTGCGCGAGGCGTTCGGCCCGCGCGCCGGATTCGTGGTGGGCTGGGTGGAGGGGATCGCGATCTACCCGGTGGCCATCGCGGCGATCGCGGTCGTGGCCGGAGAGTACGCCGGCCGGCTGGCCGGCGTCGAGCCGGGCCACACACGCTGGGTGGGCGTCGGGCTCGCGGGCGTCTTCACCGCGATCAACCTCGCCGGTGTCGCGTCGGGACGCTGGGCCCAGAACCTCGCGACCGGGGCGAAGATCCTGGCCCTGGCGGGCGTCGTCGTGCTGGCGTTCGTCGCGGGTAACGGCGCGGGCTGGCGCTCGACCCTGCCCACCGCACCGACCGGCGGCGCAGCGCTCGTCGCCCTGGCGCTCGCGTTCCAAGCGGTGATCTGGACGTACTACGGCTACCTGGACGCCGCCAAGATCGCGGAAGAGGTGGTCGATCCCGGTCGCACCCTGCCGCGCATCCTGCTCGGCGGCATCGCGATCGCGACCACGCTCTATCTCCTGCTCAACGCAGCCTTTTTCCAGGTGCTCACGATCGATCAGATCGCGGCCTCGAACCTCGCCCCTGGAGACGTCGCGGCGGCGGTCACCGGCGCGCGCGGCGGCCGCCTCGTGGCCGGGATGGCGGTGCTGGTGGTGCTGGCGTCGCTCAACGGCAACATCTTCGTCACGCCGCGGGTGATCTTCGGGCTGGCCCGCGAGGGACTGGGACCGCGCTGGCTGGCGCTCGTCAACGCGGGCGGCACGCCGTGGGCCGCGATGGTGCTCGTGGGCGCGGTCGCGATCGCGCTCGCGGCGACGGGCACGTTCGAGTCGCTGCTCGGCCTGGCCATCACCGTCGTGCTCGTGATCGACAGCTTCACCGTGCTGGCGCTGTTCCGGCTGCGCGCCCGGCAGCCGAATGCGCCGTTCCTGGTACCGCTGTTTCCCTGGGTGCCGCTCGCGTTCGTAGGCGTGTACGCGGCGCTGTTCGTAGGGACGACGCTGGGCCGGCCGGGGCTCGTCGCGACGGCGCTGGCCGTGCTCGCGGGAGCATACGGGCTCAGCTGGACGATTAGAACGAACGACGAGGGTCGGGTCGTTGGACGCCCAGGCTGAAAGCCTGGGCTCGGCTACTCCGGTTCCAACCCCTCGATCCGGTGCAGCTCCTGCTGACTGTCTCGGGTGTTCGCCGGCCGATAGAGGATGACCCGGGCGCGTTCGAGGGCGATGAGCCCGCCCCCGATCATCTCGTCCAGGTCGGGGAGCAGCGCCTGGATCGCCGCTTCGGTCTCCACCACCTCGATGATGAGCGGCAGGTCGAGCGAGAGCCGCAGCACCTTGTCGGTGTGCACGACGCTGGACGCGCCGAAGCCGGCCACGCCACGCAGTACGGTGGCGCCGGCGAGCCCCTTCTGGCGCAGCCGCTCGAGCAGCGCCTCGTACAGCGGCTTTCCGCCGTACTTATCGCTCTCCCCGATGAAGATGCGCATCAGGGTACGCTCACCCTTGAATCGATGCGGCATGGTGCCTCCCGTCACAACAGTTTGCTCGCCAGCGCCGTCCCGAGGACGACCGCGGCGAGGCACCCGAGGATGCCGCCGAGGGTGATGTAGGTGATCAAACGTGGTTGAGCAGGTTCACTGCCATAAAAAGAAGGCGAACTCCATCGCCTGGGCGAAACCTAAGGCGGGGGCGGCAACGGACGGTAGAGGGCGATAATGGGCGGCACTGTGACGCAATGGCTGCTGGTCGGCGGGGCGGCGCTCGTGGCGAGCACGCTCGCCGCCGTCGCGGGGTTCGGCGGCGCAGCGGTGCTGCTGCCCGCGCTCGTCGCGATGTTCGGAGTGCGCGACGCGATCCCGATCCTCACCGTGGCGCAGCTGGTGGGCAACGGCAGCAGGGTGTGGTTCAACCGCCGTGAGCTCGACGTGCCCGTCGTGGGCTGGTTCGCTCTCGGTGCCGTGCCGCTCGCCCTGGTCGGCGGCGTGCTCTTCGCCACCGCGCCGCTGGCCGCGCTCCAGCGGCTGGTGGGCGCGTTCCTGTTGCTCATGGTCGTGTGGCGCCACGTTCCCCACGCGTCGACCTGGCGGCCGCCGGCCCGGGCGTTCGCTGCGCTCGGCGCGTTCTTCAGTTTTGTCTCCGCCCTGGTGGGGAGCGTCGGGCCGCTCATGGCGCCGTTCTTTCTCGCCTACGGGCTCGTGAAGGGCGCCTACATCGGCACCGAAGCACTGGCGACGGTGGTGATGCACGTGGCGAAGCTCGCCGCCTATCAGGGAACGGCGATCCTCACCGCGCGGGCGGTCGCGGTGGGCCTCGCGCTCGGACCGATCATGATCCTCGGCTCGTACGTCGTGAAGCGAGTGCTCGACCGGCTGCCGGAGCGGGTGTTCGTGGCGATCATCGAGCTGGTCCTAGTCGGGACG
>DATHGL010000273.1:0-2947 GCA_035317625.1 Gemmatimonadales bacterium
CGCGGCGTTGCAGCGCCCACAGCGCTCGGTGCCGCGCCCGTCATCGGGCAGGGACTGGCGGCTGCGACAGTTGGGGCACACGAGGTAGCCGTCGCGCGCGCCCGCGGGCACGCGCAGGGCGCTGAGCGGGCCGCGCACCACCGTCCATTCGCCGGGCGGCGCCGCCCGCAGATCGAGCAGTGTGCGCGGCACCCGCGCCAGCTTGCCGTGCACCCGCACCTGCACCTCGCCGGCCGTCAATCCGACCACCGGGTACCAGGCCCCCAACCGCAGCCCACACTCAGCCACCCGGCGCAGCCGGGCCCATTGCGTCTCAGGCATCGGTCCCTCAGGGATATCGTGCGCTGTGGGGGACGGGTTGTCAAATGCAGGGAGAGGGGAGAAGGGAAACGGGAGACGGGAGACGGGAGGGGTTTGTGACGGTGCCGGCTAGCCGTAATTGCTAAGGACGTTGTTCACCATGTGAACAACGTCCTTGTCATCGACACCTAGCCTCCGGGCCCTCTCCCCTCTCCCCTCTCCCCCGAAGCATGGCCCCGGAGTCGGTCTACCCTAGCAAGGCCAGGACCAGGACCGGAATACCCAGCGCGACGAGACGGGCGAGCCGCGTCAGGCGAGCGCCACGGCGGCGTGGCGGCTCAGGGGTCCGCCCGGCGCGCGGCGGCGGTGCGGCCACGGGGGGTCGCGCCACGGCCCGGTGGTGCTGAGTAGTGGACTGGCCCCGGTGATCGCGCGCCGCGCGCCGCGCCAGGTCGCCGAGCCAGCGCCGCACGCTCCCCTGCAGGGCACTGAAGGACGCCGCCCCACGCCACACCTCCCGCAGCACGGCGGCCACGACCGTGTCGGCCGCGTCCGAATTGAGCAGCGCCGTATACGCGATCGCGTACAGCGTCATGCCGTGGCGAGCGTCCAGCTCGGCGAGGGCGGTCCGATCGCCCACAGCGGCGATCCGCTCCACGAGTACGGCGTCCGGTAGAAGGGTCGAGGGAGTCACGTGTTAAAGAGCGTCGTCCGGGGAGCCCGGTCACGCTGGGGCCCGCCCAGGGCCCCGATGGTGATGGCAGTCACCCTTCCCACGCGACCTGGAACACGCCGGCACAGCGGCGGCAGCGGAGCTTGGTCGGCGTGCCGGCGAGCGGCACGCGCTCCCGGCAGCTGGGGCACACGACGTATTGGGTCCCCAGCTTACCGGGCACGCGCCGCGACTGCTTGGTCCGCGCCACGACGGTCCAGCGCGGCGGGGGCACGTTGACGAGCTCCACGTACGGACGAGCGACGAGCACCTGCTTGCCGTGGACTTCGACGACGACTTCGAGCTGCGACACGCTCACCACCCGATACCACGCGCCCCGGCGCAGCGGACAGTCATAGTCTGCCGTCAGACGGGCCCACTGCAGCGGGGGCGAAAGGGGCATCGTGGTCACGAGGTGCGGTCCCGCGGGCATGCCGCAACGCACGTGCCCTCGCCAGGACCCCGTCCCCGCCTCGAACCAGGCTCCCGCTGGGTGCGTACTGCAGCAGACGGGTGACAAGTCGGACTCGCGCTTGTTGCGACAGCGCAGCGTCCCCGAAAACCCCGACCTACCTCCAACCGCTTACTTCAGATCGATCCTCCCCAGCCGCTGGGTGCCGGAGAGCGCCAGCCACAGTCGCGCCCGGGTCACGTCCACCGCCATGTTGCGCACCACCGACCCCCGGGTGGGGATCGCGACCGTCTCGACGCGCTCCGTTGTGGGATCGAACGCCACGATCGCGTCCTTGCCCGACTCGTTGTACCAGATGCGCCCGTCGCTGCCGACGGCGATGCCGTACGGCTGGCTGTCGGCCCCGCCCGGGCTTGCGAACTCGCGCACCGCGCCCGTGGCGGGGTCGAGCCGGCCCAGCTTGCCACGCGCGTAGTCCGAGTACCAGATGATGCCGCGCGAGTCCGCCACGAGGCGGCGGGGCCGGGCGGCCGGCGCAGGGAGCGGGAAGATCTTGAGCTTGCCGTCCGCGGGATCGATTCGGCCGATCTGATTCGTCCCGAACAGCGCCATCCAGATCGCGCCGTCGGGCCCGGCGACGAGACCGTACGGGCGGGCGCCTGGCGTGGGCACCGGGAAGAGCTGCACGTCGCCCGACGCCGGATCGAGCACGCCGTACAGGTTCGCTCCTTGGGCGGTGAACCAGACTTTCCCCTGATGAAACAGGGGCGTGTGCGGGTCCCGCGCCTCGGCGGGCAGCGGGTATTCCTTGATGGTGCCGGTGGCGGGATCGAGCCGGCCGAGCCGGGCGGTGAAGTTGCCGGTGTACCACACGCCGCCGTCCGCTGCGACGACGATGCCGTGGGGTCCCGAGGCGCGCGTGGGCGTGGGGTAGTCCGTCACTTTACCCGTCGCGGGGTCGAGCCGACCGATGTAGCTGTTCGCCTGGTCGGTGTACCAGACGATGCCGTCCGCGCCGACGGCGGGGTCGTGGGGGAAGGCCTTGGGGCGCGGCAGCACGTACTCGACGACGGAGCCAACCGGGAGCGCGGAGTGGGAAGCGGGGAGCAGCGTGAGACAACCTGCCAACGTCAAGCCGAGGCGAAGCGGGTGCGTCATCGGGCCTGTCCTTTCTTGTGGAGTCTAGATAGCTGGTCTACGCCTTCCAGCCAGCCATTTTAACACCTTGACGGACTGAGAGTTAGGCCCCAAGTTAGGCTCCCATTTCGATCCCTTCGCCCTTGGGGGAGCAGGTCAGAATGATACTTGAGCAGACAGCGCGGAGCTGCTCGCTCCGGTACCTCGGTGTGCTCATATGCTTGCTGGCCTTCACGAGGCTGGCTGGCTCGCAGGTACCGTCCAGCCTTCCCCCGCCGTCCCAAGCCCCCCAAGCGCTGCAACAGGCCGTCGCCCAGAACCCCGGGCTCGCGGATGTATTGCGCCAGCGCATCGCGCAGTCGGGGATGACGGCCGAGCAGGTCCGT
>DATHGL010000274.1:0-10525 GCA_035317625.1 Gemmatimonadales bacterium
CGCGACGCTCTCGATCACCGCCAGCGTGACCTTCTGCTGCGGTCCCGCGCGCTCGACATCGGCCGCGCGCGCGGCGTAGCCGTCCATCGCGGAATTGTCCCACCCGGGGAGATCGATGGGGCTCGCCACATCTACGGCGAGCACCCGGTCGAGGGCTTCGCGGAGCGGCCGGCGCGCCGCGGGCAGCGGAGCGACGTGCTCGAGGATGAGTCGGGCCGCTGCGGTCGGGGTCAGCATCTCAGGGTAGGATCGTGGCCCGGTCCCACGCGAGGTTGGCGAGCGTCACGAGCCACGCCGTATCGGAGAAGCGGAACACCGGAAACTCGGCGCGGTAGGTGGCGTTGTCCGTGACCATGGCGACCCAGTCGCCCGGGTCATGCACGGCTGGGTCGAACAGGGGGTCGGGTCCGGCCGCGAGACGGTACACTTCGATCTTGGGCAGGGGCTGCCGCTTGAATCCCTCGACCAGCACGATGTCCGCCCCGTCCAGATAGCGGCGCGCCAGCGCGACGGGCTCCGACTCCTCCTCGGTTTTTTCCCAGAGCACGCGTTGGCCCGGGCCCTCCATGAGCACGCGCTCCGCGCGTCCCTCGTGCCAATGGCGCCAGGAATCCTTGCCGCGTTGATCGGTATCGGCGGGATGGGTGCCGTGCTTGATCGTCATGACCCGGAGCGTGCGGCGCACGAGCTCCGCTGCGAGCGCCACCAAGAGGGTCGTCTTGCCGGCGTTCTTCCGCCCGATTATGGATATCATCCGCGTCGCCGCCACACGCCCTCCGCCCGTTCCAGGTCGGCGGGACTGTTCACGTTCAAGAACAGCTCGTCGGGGTCGCCGAATGCCCGGACGCGCTCGAGGGGTAGTGTACCGACCTTCACATCGGGGTGGAAGCCGATGGCCTTCAGGTCGCCGCGGTCGACCTGCCGCGCGATCGCGGGGCCGCACGCCGGCCCGTACACGGCGCACAGCGGCTCCACGCCGCGGCGGGAGTCGCTCTCGGGGAGGAAGGCGTCGCAGCCCGCCGCGCCCTCCACCAGCGCCCGCAGCAGCTCGGCGGTGAGGAACGGCATGTCCCAGGCGACGCACAGGACCGACCCCGCGCCCGACACGACCGCGGTGTCGATGCCGCCCAGGCTGCCGCAGTCGGGGACGACGTCGGGGATCGTCCGGAGGTCGGGTCGCCAGGTGGGGCCGTCGGGGGCGTTGGCCACCAGCAGCGGAGCCGCGCCGATCACGGCGGCCACGGCGTCCACGACGCGGTCGAGGATGCGCCGCCCCCCGAGCTCCACCAGTCCCTTCGGGTAACCGCCGTAACGGCGCGCGGCGCCGCCGGCCAGGACGGCGCCGCGCACGCTCAGAGGCCAAGCGCCTGGTGATCCACCATGAGACAGCGGTCCATCACGCAGGGGATGCCCGCGGCCTGCGCGCGTCGCCGCGCCGCCTCATCCACCACCCCGATCTGCAGCCAGATCAGGCGCGGTCGAACCCGGATCGCCTCGTCGACCACCGGCGCCACGAACTCGCTGCGTCGGAAGACGTCCACCACGTCGATCGCCGTCTCCGCCGCGGCCGCGGTGAGGGTGGGGTAGCTCGGCTCGCCGAGGATGGTGGTGTGGTTCGGGTTCACCGGAACGATCCGATAGCCCGCTAGCTGGAGGTAACGCGCCACGCCGTGGCTCGGGCGCGGGGCCGAGGGCGACAAGCCCACCACCGCGATGGTCCGCGCCGCGCCGAGGATGTCCCGCAGCTCCTCCGTCGTCACGCGTCCGGCCGGTGGACATGCGGCGTGCCGCTCACCGCGCGCCCGACCAGCACGATCCCCGCGCGCCGAGCGATCGTGAGGGCGAGGGTCGAGGGCACGCTCGGCGTCGCCACATAGGCGAGCCCGGCGCGCGCGGCCTTGTACGCGAGCTCGGCCGAGATGCGGCCCGTGACGAGCAGCCCCCGGCCGGTGATCGGCTCCCGCGCGAGCACCGCCGCCCCGATCACCTTGTCCACCGCATTGTGACGCCCGATGTCCTCGGCGTGGAACAGCAAGCGCGTATCGTCGGTGAGCGCGGCCGCGTGGATGCCCCCAGTCTCGTTGTAGCGCTCGCCGCGTCCGAACACTTCCTTGAAGAGCGCCCGCAATCGCTCGGCCGGGGGCGGGTCGCCGCGCGCCGGCGCATGCGCCACCGCGTGCGGATCGGCGAGGAACGTCGCCACCGCCCCGCATCCCGAGGCGAGCACCCGCTTGCGGTCCTCGCCTTTCACGAGCGCGAGGCGCGCCGGCTTCACCTCGGCCCAGAACCCCAGGTCGGTGGCGCAGGGGCGCAGCTTGACCAGGTCGTCGAGCGTCTCGATGTAGCCCTCGCCGTGCAGCCACCCCGTCGCCAACTCCTCGAGCAAGTCGGGCGTACACATCCAGGTGACCGCCGGCGCGCCGTTCACCTCGAGCCAGACCGGCACCTCCTCCACCACGGCGGATTCGGCGAGCATGCGGCCGCGGCGGGAGCCAGGCTGGCGGTCGGCATCCGTCGAAACTGACCCCGGGCGCGAGCCCGGGGTGAGCGAGTCTTGGCTCGTCGGGGACCCCGGGCGCGAGCCCGGGGTTAGTGGTTCACGGCTCACCGAAGTATTCCGAGTAGATATGCGGCCCCTCCTGTACGCGCACCGCGTGCAGTGTCACGCCCCCCGGCAGCCGCGGGGCGACCCGCTCCCATACGTACACCGCCATCGCCTCGCCCGTCGCCAGCCGGCGCCCGTCGGCGAACTCGGGAAGCGCCTCGTTGACGCTCCGGCCCTCGAGCCGCTGGGTGATCTCCTCAGCGAGCACGTGGTCCAGCGCCTCCAGGCTCATGACACCGCTCGCCTCCGCGGCGAGCGGCCCCTTCACCGTGACCCGGCACTGGTAGCGGTGCCCATGCTCGGCGGCGGCCCGCCCGAACTCCTGGGCGTTGCGCTCATCGGGCCAGTCCGCCCGCCGGATCCGGTGCGTCGCGCTAAACTCAACGATGCGCGTAAGATAGCTGATTGGCATCTAGAACACCCGCACCGCGCTGGCCTTGAACGAGAACACCACGGGACCTCCCGGCATGAGCCCCAGGTCGCGTGCCGCCTCTTCGGTGACCACTGCCACCAGCTCCACGCCCACGTCCGCGGTGATATGCACCACCCCCGGCCGCTGGTGCGCCAGGCGGGTGACGCGCCCGGAAAACACGTTGCGCGCGGACGAGGCGAGCGGCTCGCGGCTCACGAAGATGTCCGTCGGCGGCACGGCGAGGATCGCGGGGCCGGTCTTGTCGGTCGTCGCGGCGATTTCGATGGTGCCGACGCACACGTGCTTCAGATCGCCGCCCCGCTCCGCGGACGGCAGCTCCACGCGGAACAGGTTCTCGGGCGTCACCGGCGCCAGCTTTCCCTCGGCGAGCGCGCGCACGTCGTCCGCCCAGCGGTAGGCGTCTTCCAGCTGGTGCGAGGCGAGACAGATCGCGAGCGGACGACGGGCGCGCTCCTCCGCGAGCACGCGATACAGGGTCTGCGCTGCCGCGCGGTCGGCGGAGCTGACGGGCTCGTCGAGGAGCAGCACGTCCGGCTCGACCGCGAGCGCCCGCGCCACGGCGACGCGCTGGACCTCGCCGTCCGAGAGCTCGTGCCGCCGGCGGTGCAGGAGCGGAGTGATTCCAAGCCGCGCGGCGACGCCATCGACTTTTCTGTTCACCTCTGTGCGTCCGATCCCTCTCACCTGTAGTCCGAATGCCAGATTTTCAAGGACGGTTCCGCGCAGCAGCACGGGGCGCTGCTCGACCAGCGTCACGCGGCGCCGCAGTCCGGAGCCGGGCCGGGCCGCCTGGCCCCCCGCGACGACGACGCCGTCGAGCCGTACCTCGCCCTCGGTCGGTTGCTCGAGGAGCGCGAGCAGACGCAGCAACGTGCTCTTCCCCGATCCGTTCGGCCCCACGATCGCCAACCCCGCGCCTGGTGGCACGGCGAACCGCTCGATGTCGAGCACCAGGCGGCCGTCGTAGCGGTGTCGCACGCCGACGAGCTCAAGCATGACCGCGGCCCTGCAGCATCTGGAGCGCGACGTTCACGAGCAAGGCGAGGAGCAGGAGGATCAGCCCGAGCGCCAGCGCCAGCCCGAAGTCGCCCTGGCTGGTATACAACGCGACCGCGGTCGTGAGCGTGCGAGTCTGGCCGCGGATGTTGCCGCCCACGGTCATGGCGGAGCCGATCTCGGCGACCACGTGGCCGAAGGCGGTCGTGATCACCGCGGCGAGCGCAAAGCGCGCCTCGCGCGCCACGGTCCAGGCGGTGCGCCAGCGGCCGGCGCCGAGCGTTTGGGCGGTGCGGCGGATGCGGGGATCCACGCCCTGAACCGCGGCGGCGGCGAGGGCGGCGGCGATCGGGAACGCGAGCACCACGTCGCCGACCACGATCGCCTGCCAGGTGTACAGCCACTCCATGCCGCCGAGCGGGCCGCGGCGGGACAGCAGGCCGTACAGCAGCAGGCCGACCACGACGGTCGGAAACGCCAAGGCCGTATTGACCACCGTGAGCGCGGCGCGGCGACCCCAGAAGGCCCGCGTTGCGAGCACGAACCCCGCGGGAATGCCGAGCCCGCAGGCGAGGAAGGTGGCGAAGAGCCCGATCTTGAGCGTGAGGAGGGCGATGCCGTATACCTCGGCGTCTGCCGAGACGAGCAGCGCAAGCGCGCGCCGGAACCCCTCCGCTAGAAAATCCATCCCACGCCGAACGTCGCCCAGGGATGCGCCGTCCACTCGGTGAGCGCCGCGGACGCGGACAGGACCGGGGGCTGGTCCACCGCGGGCGGGACCTTGTACTGCACCGGGTACTTGAGCTTCCAGAGCACCAGACGGACGTCCCCCCGCAGCGAGATCCGTCGCGTGGGGTGCCAGCGCAGGCCGGCGTTGGGGGCGAGCGTGATCTTGGTGCCGAACTCGTAGCCGCTGGTGTCGCGCGGCACGCGGCTGCCGACCGCTACGCCGAGCGCGCCGCCCAGGTACGGAGCGAACCCGTGCCACGTCTTCCGGCCCGTCAGCACCAGCTGCAGGCCGGCGTCGGCCACGACCACCGCGTTGTCGAACGGGCCGCTCTTCCGCGAGAGCGTATCCTTCCTCGGGTCCACCACGAAGGTCGTGGTGCGGCCGTACGCGAGGCCGAGCGACGCACCGACGGCGCCGAACGGCACTTCGTAGCGGATGCCGCCGGTCGGGCCATTCGAGAGCCCGACGCCCAGGCTCCCCCGGCTCCCCCCCAGATACCCCGCCGTCACGACCAGCGCGGCGCCGCGCGGGACGTCGCGGTACGGCGAGCGGCCGGGGTCGTACCCCACTTGGGCGGCAGCCCCGCCGTACGACGCTATGACGCTCAGCCATACGATGGCCGCGGTGGCGGGGCGGAGCGGCCGTACAGCGTAGCGTCGTAGCGTCATATGACCTCTCTCAAATCCCGCCCCGTCATCTCCGGCGGCGGTTCGATGTCGAGCATCCGGAGCAGCGTGGGGCCCACGTCGCGCAGGGCGCCGCCGTGGCGGAGGGGCCCGCGTGCTTCGTCGTCCACGATGACGAACGGCACCGGGTTCGTCGTGTGTGCCGTGTGCGGGCCGCCGGTCGTGGGGTCGACCATCAGCTCGCAGTTGCCGTGGTCCGCCGTCACGAGCAGCGTGGCGCCGCGCCGCTCGGCGCTCCGCACGACCCGCTCGAGGCACTGATCCACCGTTTCCACCGCCTGGACGGCGGCGCGTAGTACCCCGGAGTGACCGACCATGTCCCCGTTCGCGTAGTTGCAGAGCACGAAGTCGTGGTGCCCGGCCTCGATCGCCTGGCACAACACGTCGGTGACCGCGGGCGCGCTCATTTCAGGCATCAGGTCGTACGTCGCGACCTGCTGCGACGGCACGAGCAGTCGCTCTTCACCCGGGTACGGCGTCTCGACCCCGCCGTTGAAGAAGTACGTGACGTGCGCGTACTTCTCGGTCTCGGCGGTACGGAACATGGTCTTTCCCCGCTCGGACAGCACCTGCGCCACGATCTGCGAGAGCACCATCGGCCCGAACGCGATCGGCACCGTGAAGGTCTGGTCGTACCGGGTCATGGCCACGAGTTCGACGGCCGGCCGGGCACCGGTGGCGAAGCCGTCGAATCCGTCCACCGCGAGCGCGCGCACCATCTGCCGCATCCGGTCCGCGCGAAAGTTGAAGCAGAAGATACCGTCGCCCGACCGGATGCGGGGCGTGCCCGTGATCACGCGCGGCTTCACGAACTCGTCGGTCTCGCCGGCCTCGTACGCCTGGCGGATCGCCGTCACCGGGTCGGGGGCGGGCGTTCCGACGCCGTGCACCATGGCGTCGTACGCGATCTTGGTCCGCTCCCAGCGTTTGTCGCGGTCCATGGCGTAATAGCGACCGACGACCGTGGAGATCACTGGGGCTCGGGGATCGGGGCTCGGGGCTCGGACTCCGCCACCTCCTAACCCCGAGCCCCGAATCCCGAGCCCCTCGACCAGCTCCCGCATGAAGGCGAGTCCCGATTGCGGCGGCGTATCGCGCCCGTCCAGCCACGCGTGAATCGCGACCGGTAGCTCGTGCAGGTGGCCCAGTTTGATGGCCGCGACGAGGTGCTGATCGAGGGCGTGCACGCCGCCGCTGCCGATGAGCCCCAGCAGATGCAGCGTGCCGCCGCGCCGCTGCACCTTGCCGCACAGCTCGACGAGCGGTGGCAACCGGAAGAACTCGCCCGACTCGATCGCCTGGGAGATGCGCACCATGTCCTGCGGCACCACGCGGCCGGCGCCGAGGTTCAGATGTCCCACCTCGCTGTTGCCGATCTGTCCTTCGGGGAGTCCTACCGCGCGCCCGGAGGCGTCGAGCAGGGTACGCGGCGCCCTGGCCCAGAGACGGTGCCAGGTGGGCGTCCGTCCCAGCTCGACCGCGTTGCCCTCCCGGCCGGGACGGAAGCCCCAGCCGTCGAGCACGATCAGGACGACCGGGGTGCGCGGTCCACGCCTCTTTGCCATATTGAAGGGGATGCAATCTAGCCGGGCCTTCCGCGCCCTTCCAGTTGTCCTGTGGCTCGTGACACCCCCGTCGCTCGCGGCCCAAGCGCGCTACCGAGTCATCACCGACGGCGCCTGGTTCTCTCAGGAGGCGGGAGGGAAGCGCCTCGCGCGCCTGGCGCGGGGCACGGTCTTGGTGGCCGGCGACACGCAGGGCGCCTGGCAGGGGGTCACGCTCGAGGGCTGGATCTTCGCGACCTCGGTGGGCCCGACCCCGCGGGCCGGCTACGACCTGGCGGTGACGCGGGCGCCCGAGGAGAACCTGCGCTCCGCGCCGGCGGGCGCGCTCATCGGGAAACTGCCCCAGGGCTTCCTGATGAACCGGGTGGCCGAGGGCTCGTCGGGCCGGTGGGTCCACGTGACGCGCGCGGGTTGGGTGGAGAATACGGACCTCGAGGCAGTGGCGCAGGTGGCAGGGTCGCGGTCCGCGGACGCAGACACCGGGTCCGCCGGCGCCCCCCCGAGCTCCCGGCCCGGCCCGGCCCCGTTCCCGGGGCGCGGCGTCGCAGCCGGTCCCCCGGACACGACGGTCGGCGCTTCGGCTCCGGTCGACCCCGCGCGGGTCGAGTCCGCGCGGCGCACCGTGCTGTATCGCGCGCCCGAAGGTCAGCCCGTGGGCACGCTGGCGCCGTCGGCGCCGCTGCGCGTGTTGGGGCGATCGGGAGACTGGACACGGGTCGAGCTCGACGGGTGGGTCAGGAGCGCTGATCTGGAAATCGCGCCGCCCGGCGTGCTCGTGGGCATCACCGCGGCCGAGCTGCGCACCGATCCGCTGCGCTATGCGGGCCAGGTGCTCCGCTGGACGCTCCAGTTCATCTCGACGCAG
Source organism: Gemmatimonadales bacterium (assembly GCA_035317625.1). Lineage (GTDB taxonomy): Bacteria > Gemmatimonadota > Gemmatimonadetes > Gemmatimonadales > GWC2-71-9 > AG41. The sequence continues at coordinate 7,881 of DATHGL010000274.1, forward strand.
AAGGCGGACGAGCTGCGGCCCGAGATTCCCAACGGGGCCACGTATGTCCTCGCGCGCGGGCCGCTCCCCGAGCGGGGCTTCGTGTACGTGGTGGTCCCCGAGGCCAAGCGCGCGCAGCTCGAGACCCTCACCCCCCTCGCCACCATCCAGGTCACCGCGCGAGTGCGGACCGGCCGCACGCGGTTCCTCGGCAACCCCGTGCTCGACCTCATCAGCCTCGAGACCCTCCCATGAACGAGATCCTGCGTGACCGCCTGCTGCGGAAGCTCGACACGCTCCCCGAGGACAAGGCGTACCAGGTACTCGACTACCTCGAGTTCCTCGAGTCCAAGTACGCGGAGCGACCGGCGGGTGCCGCGCCGTTCCAGAGGGTCGCGGAGACGTTGGAGGACACGTTGCGCGCGGGCCGCGTCCCCGTGAACATCATTCGGGGCACCATGGACGCCGTGGGCAAGGCAGGGAAGTTTTTCGAGAAGGTCGCCGCGGCGGGAAAGGCGGCGGTGGAGGAGGCGGCGAAGAAACCCGCGGACCAGGCGAAGGTTGAGGAAACGCCCCCCGCCCAGTAACTTTCGCCATGGGTACCTTCCGCCCCGCTCCCGCTCTCACTTTCGACGACGTTCTCCTCGTTCCGCGGCTCTCCAGCGTTCACCCGCGGACCGTGGACGCGCGCTCGCGGTTCACCCGTAGCATCCCGCTCAACATCCCGCTCGTGTCCGCTGCGATGGACACCGTCACCGAGGCGGAGATGGCCATCGCCATCGCGCGCGAGGGTGGGATCGGTGTGATCCACAAGAACATGCCGGTGGACCGCCAGGCGGCCGAGGTGGACCGCGTCAAGCGGAGCGAGTCGGGAATGATCCTCCACCCCATCACCCTCGGCCCCGACCGCCCGCTGCGCGAGGCGGTGCGTCTGATGGAACGGTTCCGCATCTCGGGTGTGCCGATCGTGGACGACGCCGGTCGCCTGGTGGGCATCATCACGAACCGCGACCTGCAGTTCGAGCGCGAGCTCGACCGCCCGCTCCGCGATGCGATGACGAAAGACCGCCTGGTGACCGCGCCGGTGGGCACCACGCTCGAAGAGGCCGAGAAGACCCTCGCCAAGCACCGCATCGAAAAGCTGCCGGTCGTGGACGACCGGGGGGTCCTGAAAGGTCTCATCACCATCAAGGACATCTTCAAGCGCCGGCGGCACCCCCATGCCAACAAGGACCAGCACGGCCGGCTGCGCGTTGCCGCCGCGGTGGGCGGGACGACGGACGCGCTGACGCGCGCCCGCGCGCTGGTGGACGCCGGCTGCGACGTGATCGTCGTGGACTCGGCGCATGGGCACTCCGAGGGCGTGCTCAAAACCGTCGCTTGTCTGCGCGAGGCGTTCCCGGACGCGCAGCTGGTGGGCGGCAACGTGGCGACGGAGACGGGGGCGCGGGCCCTGGTCGAGCGCGGCGTGGATGCCGTGAAAGTGGGCGTGGGCCCCGGCTCGATCTGCACGACGCGCGTCGTCACCGGCGTAGGCGTTCCCCAGATCACCGCCATCCTCGACGCCGTCCACGGCGCGGGAGACATCCCGGTGATCGCCGACGGCGGCATCAAGTACTCGGGCGACCTGGTGAAGGCGCTCGCCGCCGGCGCCGAGAGCGTGATGATCGGCTCGATGCTCGCCGGCACGGAGGAGAGCCCCGGCGAGTCATTCCTGCTCGAGGGTCGTCGCTTCAAGGTGATCCGCGGGATGGGCAGCCTCGGGGCGATGGAGGAGGGCTCCGGCGACCGCTACTTCCAGGAAGGCGAGGTCTCGCCGTCGAAGCTCGTGCCCGAGGGCATCGAGGGGCGCGTGCCGTACCGGGGTCCGGCGGCCGACGTGATCTTCCAGATGGTGGGCGGCCTGCGCAGCGGCATGGGCTACTGCGGGGTGTGCGACATCAAGGCGCTGCGCAGCGAGACGGAATTCATCCAGATCACGACGGCGGGCTTGCGCGAATCGCACCCGCACGACGTCGTGATCACGCGGGAAGCTCCCAATTACAGCCTCTGACGGCTTGACAGGCCCGCCACGCGGGCCTACTCTAGCCGCCATCTCACCGTCGTTCCGACAACCGCTCGAACTCAGCACGAGGGACGCATGAATCTTCTCCGCCGGAAGAGCGTCACCGAGCTTCAGACCGAGGCACTCACGGATCACAGTTTGAAGCGGGCCCTCGGCGCGCTCAACCTGACCATGCTCGGGATCGGCGCGATCATCGGCACCGGGATTTTCGTGCTCACCGGGACGGTGGCCGCGATGAACGCGGGGCCCGCCGTCGTGCTGTCGTTCGTGATCGCTGGCGTCGCTTCGATCTTTGCGGCCCTGTGCTATTCCGAGTTCGCGTCGCTGGTACCGATGGCCGGCAGCGCGTACACCTATGGCTACGCGACGTTGGGGGAGATCGTCGCCTGGGTCATCGGCTGGGATCTCGTGCTCGAGTACGCGCTGGGCGCCGTGACGGTCGCGATCGGGTGGTCGGGATACGTCGTCTCGTTCCTCAAGGACATCGGGATCGCCGTGCCGCCCGCGCTGTCGGCGGCGCGCGGCACCGCGGTGACCCTGGCGGACGGCTCCACCATCACCGCGGTCTTCACCCTGCCTGCCGTCATCATCATCGCGATCA
>DATHGL010000275.1:0-5394 GCA_035317625.1 Gemmatimonadales bacterium
CGTGCAGCCGCTGCGGACCGAGCACGCGAGCCAGGAGTGAGCCCACTCCCCATGCGGCGCGCCCGATCCTCCCCAAGCCGGACGGGGGGAAATCGGGGGTGCTCGTGCAGGTGAGCGGGAACGGATCGGGCGTCACGGCCAGCAGCTCGACCTTCGCGTCCGGGAGCTTGTGCGCCAAGCGCCGGTCGACCGGGTGATGGTCCTCAGGCTGGCAGATCGCGACCACCAGAGGTCGGGCCACCTCTTGGGCGGGCACGACCGAGAAGTCGATGCACAGGGGAATCTGCGACTTCAGCGTGCTGCTCACACAGGTCCCGCTTTTCGCGAGATCATCGCGCCGCGTGATGACCCAAAGGCGATCTTCCGAAACGGCCCCCGGCGGCACCTTCAGACCGGACAGTTCATCGGTCGACTTGAATTGGCCCCCTCCCGACCCGATGACCTGCGTCGTGACCGTTACATCACTGCCCCTCGGCGCAAGCTGAAGCCCGGACGGCGGCAGGCCAATCCAACACAGGACGCCATCGATCAGCGTGACGACGGCCGCTTCTGTCGTCGGTGGATTCGCCCCGTTCGGATCGCGCAGCTTGCCCTGATAGTAGGTCTTCACCGTGAAGTCGATAAAGGCGAGCGCGACCTTCCGCGCCCCCGCGATGTCGCCTCTCGACAGCTTGAGATTGATGCTGTTCTGCGTGTTCCGGGCGAAGGTGAGGAGGTCCCCCGGAGCGAACAGCGCCACGGTCAGCGCGGCGAGTTGCAGCGGGCTCGGGCAGGACGGGCGGAACGTGAGGCTCGGGGCAACCGACGGTTGGGTGGGGAGCGACCGTTGTTCGGAGCAGGCGGCGAAGAACAGCCCGCCTGCCACAACGGCGCTGGTCAGGAGCGCGCGGCGCATGGTGGCCCTCTCGAGGATTGGGCTCACCAGACCCGAAATGAAGACCCCTCCCGCACGTGTGTGGAGTGGGTCATCCCAGAGGGCGAGCGGTACCCAAGTGTCATAACTCCAAAACCACCACTCCGCAAGGCCGGTGCCTCATTTCGCGGTCCCGATCAGCTCCTTGAACCGCGGGTCGTCCTTGATGTCACGCCACCACCAGTGAGTGGACCGCGCGAGTCCTACGCGGTGCGCGGGGTTCGCTGCCACCTGCTCCTTCATCAGGCGGAGTGCCTCATCCCGGTCGCCCAGCAGCAGGTACGCAAACGCCTGGTACGAAAGCAGCTCGACCTCAGGGTCCACGTCGGGACCGCCCCGCGATCTCGCGAGCACGTGGCGAGCGCTGTCCGCGAGCCCGGCGCGCGCCAGCACGGCGGCAACCGCATTTTGCGACTCCAGCCGAACGTACTCGCGGATCTGCGCAGGCGTGAGCTTCACGACCTCGTCCAACAGCTGCCAGGCCCGAGGCACGTCCGGGGGCTGCGCGTTCGACGTCATGAGCCAGAGCTGGCATTGCACGAACCTGAGGTTTTGCGAGAAGCGCCGACGCCCTTCGTCACACCAGCGTGCCGCATCCGCAAACTGCTCCAAGTCGTACGATGTCGTGTAGAGGCGCCACAGGATCTGATCGGCCGCGCCGAGGTACGCGTCAGCCTCGTACGCGCGCTGCGCGTCGATCTTCGCTTCGACGAAGTCGGGCTTTTGATAGTTGACCAGGCTCAGCACGTACCAGGCGTTCGCCTGACCCGGCGCGAGCGACACAGCAATCCGCAGGTCGTCCTCCGCCGTGCGGAGCAGCGTCGCCACCCCGGCGGGGGTGCGTGCCAGGTGCAGCAGGTATTGCAAGTGCCGGAGTGTGCCGCGGAGCTCGAGCGCATCCGGGTTCCCGGGATCGAGCTTGAGGGCCTCTCCCGCGAATGCGAGCCCTTTGTCAATCCACGGGCTCGCGGTCGCCGGCTTGAAATCGAGCCGGGCCTGGCGATACGCAATCGCGGCTCGCAACGCTGCAGGTTCGGCCCACTGTGGGTCTGACCCTCGGGCCTGGGCGGCAAGCGAGTCGGCGAGCTGGAGCGCGCGCATCGCGGCCGCAAGGCTGTCACCTTCGAACAGCGCGTCGGCGCGTTGCTTCGCTTGCTCCGCCCGCTGCAGCAGCGACCACGCCGCGACGCTGCGCGTGGCGGCCCGGGTCTCCCGGAGCCGCACTTCCTCGCCCAGCCGCGTGCGCAGGAAGTCAACAACCCGGCCCGCCAGGCTGTCTCGCATCGCGAGCACACTCCCCGCCGGCTGTTCGAAGCTCGCCCGCTTGAAGTCCGCTCCGCTGGCGCCGTCGATCAGGCGAACCGTGACCCGGTAGCCACGCCTCACTTCTTCCACAGTTCCCTGCACGAGCGTGCCTGCCCCCAGCGCTCGGGACACACTGTCCGGCGGCATGGTGGAGGTGCGGTACTGCGCGACCGCATTCCGCGAAAGAACGCTGAGGGACGGGACTCGGCTGAGCGCGTCGATCAGCGCTTCGGTCAACCCGTTGGCGAGGTACGCCAGGTCGTTCCGGGAGCTCAGGTCCTCGAAGTACATCACCGCCACCCGCCGCGGGTCGAGCCCGCCGTCCGCGCCGGCACCGGGGACGACGCGCCGGCGGACGAGCAGCACCCCGCCGACCGCAACCAGCGCTAGCACGACGCCCACGGGCAGCGCGCGGAGCCAAGGGCGCCGTCGCGCTCGAGCCCCAGCCAGCGTCGCCCGCCGCACCGCCCCCGTCACCGCGGAGGGTGTGTTGAGGGCTTCGGCGAACAGTATGGCCGTCGGGTACCGATCCGCCGGGACCTTGGAGAGCCCGCGGAGGATCGCTTCCTCTACGGCGTCGGGAATGGTGTTCCGCACGATCGAAGGCGGCGACACCATGTCGATCGAGTGGCGTGCGATGATGGCCTGAGCCGTCGGGCCGGTGAACGGCGGCTGGCCCACCAGCATCTCGTAGACGACGCACGCCAGGCTGTACTGGTCGCTCCGCGCGTCGACTTCGTTGCTGCCCGTTGCCTGCTCGGGACTCATGTAGGCGGGCGTCCCGATGATCGTGCCCGTCTGCGTGAGGTGCTGCCCGTCTCCCGCCGCGCTCACGGCGCGCGCGATGCCGAAGTCCGCCACCACCGCGGTCCCGCCCGACAGCATGATGTTCTCGGGCTTGATGTCGCGGTGCACGACTCCCCGGCTGTGGGCATAGGCCAGCGCGCTCGCCACTTCGGTGGCCACGCGCAACGCGTCCTCGAGAGCGAGCTGCTTTTCGCGCGTGAGGCGGTCGCGGAGCGATTCCCCCTCGACGAACGGCATGACGTAATAGAGGAGGCCCGCGGCGGAGCCGGAGTCGTACAAGGGGACGATGTGGGGATGCTGCAGTCGGGCGGCGATCTCGATCTCGCGCAGGAACCGCTCGGCGCCAAGGGCCGCCGCGAGCTCGGCGTGCAGAACCTTGATCGCCACCGAGCGATGGTGCTTCAGGTCCTCCGCCAGGAACACGGTCGCCATGCCGCCACGGCCCACTTCGCGCTGGACCGCGTAACGGTCGGCGAGGGCCTCACGCAGGGAGTCGAGCAGAGCGGGCACGGGATGTGGGGGCCTAGCTTACACCGGGTGCCACCCGCCCGCCAGCATCCCCGGCTCCCGACCATCGCTCTTGTCCCGCTGGCGGTCGTTCCCCTAGTTATAGGCGTCGCATGACGACCCCGGCGCCGGCTCAAGCTCCGCGTCCCGCCCCCCCGTCGTCCAGGTCAGTGGTCCGGTCCTGGCGACTGTTTCACGCCCCGAGCGTCAGCCAGCTCTTCGCCGCGGCGTTCCTCGCGATCGCCGTCGCGGGTCTGGCCGACCGCATCGCCATCTGGCACAACGCACGCCGGACGCAAGCGGACATGATCGAGCTGAGCCAGCGCTTCGAGCAGCTCATCCGCTTCTCTTCATCCCCGACCCTGCACGCCGAGATCGCCGCGATGCAGGAGCTCGCCGCCGAGGTCGGGGACAATGCGATCCAGGCGGCCGTGCAGACGACAGTGCTGTTCGTGATCGTGCTGGTGACGCTCGGCGTCGGACTGTGGTACAACCGGCGGCGCCTCGCCGCGCCGTTCGCGCACGTTGTCGGCGCGCTCGAGCGTGTGGCCGCGGGGCAATACGACGAACGCCTCGGCGAGGATCAACCCGAGGAGTTCCGCATCATGGCCCGCGGCGTCAACCGCATGGCGGCGGCGCTCGCTTCGCGCGGGCGGCTGCAGGACCAGGAAGCCCGACTCCTCACGGCGTTGAACGCGCCCGTGCGCGAGTCCGGGGCTGGAGCGAGCTTCGCGCCGGCCCTCGACGTCCTCGCCGCGGCGACCGGCGCGACCGCGTTGGCACTGTACCAGCCGCAATACGACAGCAACGAGTGGAGCCCAACGGCGGTGCGTCGCGCCACGGCGCGATCGCTGTCGCGCGACGTCGTCCGGCAGCTGGTGGCCGACGCGAGCAGCGTGATCGAGTACGCCGGCGCCGCCGCGACGCCCGTACGCACGCAGCTGCAATTCGTGGACGGGGTGACGGGCTCCCTCGGGTCGCTCGCCCTGGTGCCCCTGCGGTCGCGCGATCGGCTCGTCGGACTGCTGGTGGCCGCTGCGGTGGACCAGCTGTCCGCCGACGCCCGCACCGCGCTGGAGCATGCCGCGCCCAACCTGGCCATTGCGTGCGAGCGCGAGTCCGCCCATCAGCAGACCCGCCGGCTCGCGGTGGAAGTACGTCACGCCGCGCAGCGCCTCGAGTCGCAGAACGCGGACCTCACCGCGCTGAACGATCAGCTCGAGCAGCAGCATCACGAGGTGACTCGTCTGAACGCGGAGCTGGATCAGGCGAGCAAGCTCAAGGATCAGTTTCTGGCGAACATGTCCCACGAGCTGCGCACACCGCTCAACAGCGTGATCGGGTTCAGCGACCTGCTGCTCACGATGACCTCGCCCGAGAGCTCGCTCACCGACACGCAGCGCGATTATCTCGAGACGATCGCGCGCAATGGCCGCCACCTGCTCGATCTCATCAACGAGCTCCTCGACCTGTCGAAGATCGCCGCCGGACGGATGGAGCTGCGGCTCGAGCCGCTCGAGTTGCACGCGGTGCTGCGCGAGGCCGCCGACAGCCTCCGGGCCCAGCTCGAAGCCCGCAACCACACGCTCGCGATCGAGGTGCCGCCGGAGCAGGTGGTGGTCACGGCCGACGGCGGACGGGTCCGCCAGGTGCTGCTGAACCTGCTCTCCAACGCCATCAAATTCACCACCGATGGTGGCCGTATCACCATCGGTGCGCGACTCGAGGGCGCAGGTCGGGTGCGCATCGCGGTGGCCGATTCCGGCATCGGCATTGCGCCGGGCGACCAGCGGACGCTGTTCCAGGAATTCGTGCAAGTCGATGCGAGCCCGAGTCGTCGCTACGAGGGAACCGGGTTGGGC
>DATHGL010000276.1:0-2250 GCA_035317625.1 Gemmatimonadales bacterium
GCGCGGACGGCACGCCGGCCTTCAGCATGCCACCAAGCTCGAGAACAAGAGGAGACCTCGGTCTGATTGTCGGCGCCGGCCTGCGGGTCCGTGTCGGCGGGCGTCTGTTGCAATTCGAGGTCCGGCAATTAACCGGCAGGCTTTCCACTCTTGGCCTGGGTACCGTCCTGCATTTCTAGGCCAACACTCGCTGCAGGGGGCTGTATGCGTCGCGCGTTCACCCTCGTCGCGGTCGTGCTCACCGTCCCAGCTCTGCTCGCTTCGCAAAGCCCGGCGCACTCCGCGCTCTCGCTCGGCGCCGGCGTCAACGGGGTCGGGTTTCCTTCTGCTTCAACGCTCGGCCTGGTGGTGCAGGCTGGTTACCTCCGTCAATACGACCGGATCGCTGTGCGTCTGGGCGCCGACTACTTCAGGAAGGATTACTCCTTCAGCGGCGGGGAATCGTTCCACCCGCGTGCCATCGGAGCGACGCTCGAGCTTTCTTACGACGTCCTCACGTCACGTTTTCGTCCCTATGTGATCGGTGGCTGGGGACTCTATCGCTTGAGGGATACGCAGGTTATCGCGCCCGGCACGAGCGCGTACCCCGTTGATAACCTCTCGGCATCGATTGTCGGCGGGTTGGGGTTCCGCTACCAGGTCGGCAACCGGTATTTCTTCACCGAGGCCCGCTTGCACGGATTCACGGGCGCGCACAACTGGGGCTCGCACTTCATGCCCATCACCGCCGGCATGCGATTCTAAGTACTTGGGGGGATTTCCCTCCTAGGTAGTGACACCGTCGCGGTGTTCCGTTTTGCGCCCTTCCGCTTCTCGCTCCAGCGCTACATCATGCCCTGCTCCCCCACACACCTTCTTGGAGGTAGTATGCGCGTGTTCCCCCTCTCGACGTGCCTCCTGCTGGCGGTAGCTCCCGCGATTCACGCCCAAGGCGCCCCGGCAGAGAAGCCGGCCCCGCTGCACTGGGGCCCGGCGCCGGCAGTCTTTCCCATGGGCGCACGGATGGCCGTGGTGAGCGGTGACCCCAGCAAGGCGGCGCCCTTTACCGTCGAGCTGGCGATGCCGAGCGGCTACCAGATCCCACCGCACTTCCATCCCACCGACGAGACTGTCGAAGTCAAAAAGGGTACGCTGCTCGTGGGCATGGGTGATAAGTTCGACCTGTCGAAGGCGAAACCGATGAAGGCCGGCGACAAGGGATCGGTGCCGGCGAAGGCACACCACTTCGCCGCCGCGCAGGGCGCCACCTTCATTTCCGTGAGTGCCATGGGCCCGTTTGCGCTCACCTACGTCAACCCGGCGGACGATCCTCAGAAGCAGGTCGCCAAGCCGTGACGGTGACGGTGGCCGTCAGCGATCCGCCCCCGCCCCCGCCCCGGCACCCGCTCCGGCCAGGTCCCTGACCTCTGCGGCGAGCGTCCGGAGCTGACCGGGCGCTCGCTGAGCATCACCGTCCAGCTGCGTCGCCAGTTGCAGGAGCGCCTCCCGACGCTGGACTCCTGAAAGCCGCTCGGCGCGGGCGAGCGCAGTCCGTGTGGCGGCCAGCCGTTCAGGCGCCAGGCCGTTCGACCTCGCCACCTGGTCCAGGTAGGCACGCGCCACCGCGAAGCTCGCAGGCCAGACGAACTTGGGTTGGTCCTGTGTATTGAAATACTCGAGGTGCACCAGCTTCGCCGCGTCGATCTCGTTCTGCGAAATGAACCCGCTCGGCCTCAACTCGAAGATGTCGAGCCCGCGGCCGATCTCCGAGCTGACGATCACTCCGTTGTACCAGTAGGCCGACCACGAACCCGCGTCGCCCATCTTGGTCGAGTCGACCGGCCCGCGATCGAAGAACGCGATCTCCTTCGGATGGGCCGGATCCGTCCAGTCGAATACGGAGATGCCGCCCTGGTACCAGGCCTGGACCATGACGTCCCGGCCCGGGATCGGGATCAGCGATCCGTTGTGGGCCACGCAATTCTCGAACGGGGTCTGCGGCGCCGACATCTTGTAGTAGCTCTGAAACGTCATCCGGTTGTCGACCAGCGTGAAGATCGCGTCCGCACCCCACTCGTGCTTGTCGGTGGCCCGGCACTTGGGCTGTCCACCGCCGCCCCACTCGTCGGAGAAGAGGAGCTTGGTCCCGTCGTTGTTGAACGTCGCGGAGTGCCAGTACGAGAAGTTCGAGTCGGACACGGCGTCCATCCGCCTGGGGTTGGCCACGTCGCGGATGGACGCCGTGTCCGACTCGAACTTCTCGTACTGGCA
>DATHGL010000277.1:0-7536 GCA_035317625.1 Gemmatimonadales bacterium
TTCGACTTCCAGTCAAGGATCGAGTGCAGTGAAACCCGGGATTCACCCTACCTATCAGCGGGCGACCGTGCAGTGCGCGTGCGGCAACAACTTCGTCACGCGCTCCACCGTGCCTGTGATTCACGTCGAGGTCTGCGCCAAGTGCCATCCCTACTTCACCGGCAAGCAGAAGCTGATGGATACGGCCGGGCGGGTGGAGCGTTTCCGTCAAAAATACGGGACCGAGAAGGCCGCAGGCTAACGCGTGGAGGCCCGACTCCGCCAGGCGCTCGCGCGGGCGGAGGAGGTCGCCCGAGAGCTGGCCGACCCCGAGACCGCGCGGAATCCGGCGAAGCTGAAGCAGCTGGGTCGCGAGCACGCGCGACTCGACCAGATTCGCCGGACGCACGACCGGCTCGCCCAGCTCGAACGGGAGCTCGGGCAGGCGCGCGAAGTGCTCCAAGACCGGGATCCCGAGCTGTCGCAGCTGGCGCGCACGGACGTGGAGCAGTTGCGTCCCGAGATCGACCAGCTCGAGCAGCGGCTCGCGGAGCTGCTGACCCCCGCCGACCCCCTCGCCGATCGCGACGCGATCGTCGAAATCCGCGCCGGGACGGGGGGCGACGAGGCCGCCCTCTTCGCCGCCGAGCTGTTTCGTATGTACACGCGCTTCTCCGAGCGGCGCGGCTGGAAGGTCGAGGTCGTGTCGCTCTCCGAGGGGAACCTCGGCGGCCTCAAGGAAGCGATCTTCGCCGCCCGCGGCCCCGGCGTCTATGGAACGCTGCGCTACGAATCGGGTGTCCACCGGGTGCAGCGCGTTCCCGTCACCGAGGCGCAGGGGCGTATCCACACCTCTGCGGCGACCGTGGCGGTGCTCCCCGAAGCGGAGGAGGTCGACGTCAAGATCGAGGACAAGGATCTTCGGATCGACGTCTTCCGCTCCCAAGGGCCGGGCGGCCAGAGCGTCAACACGACCGACAGCGCCGTGCGCATCACCCATCTGCCCACCAACTTGGTCGTCCAGTGCCAGGACCAAAAGAGCCAGCTGCAGAACAAAATCAAGGCCCTCGAGGTGCTGCGCTCCCGTCTGCTCGACAAGATGATCGCCGAGCAAGAAGCCGCTCGCGCTCGCGAGCGCCGGGCCCAGGTCGGCACCGGCGATCGCTCCGCCAAGATCCGGACCTACAACTTTCCCCAGAACCGGGTCACCGATCACCGCATCCACTACACCGTCCACAATCTCACCGAGGTACTGGACGGCAGCTTGGACGACCTGATCAGCGCGCTGCGGCTCGCCGGTGAGAAGGAGCGCCTCAGTGCCTGAGCGCACGGCAGCTGGCTCCTCGATTGCGGGGGTGCTCGCCTCCGCGGTCGAGCGCCTGGCGCACTCGGGAATGGCGGACCCGCGGCGCGAGGCGACGGGCCTCTGGGCCGCACTGACCGGCGAGGGGGTGAAGCCAGGGGACGTCTGGCGCGAGCGTGACCGGGAGGCTGCGCCCGAGGTGGCGCGGCGCTTCTGGGAGGCCGTCGAGCGTCGCGCGAGCGGCGTCCCGTTCGCATACGCCGTCGGTCGCGTCGGGTTCCGCACGCTCGAGCTGCGGGTCGACCCTCGCGCGCTGATTCCGCGCCCCGAGACGGAGGGGCTCGTCGAGCGGGTGCTTCGGGAGGCCGGGAAGCGGGAGTCGGGAGGCGGAAGGGGTGGTGTGGTCGCCGATATCGGAACAGGGTGTGGCTGCATCGCTCTGTCGCTCGCCGTGGAAGGCGGGTTCGATGGCGTGATCGCGGTGGAGTGCTCGGCTGGCGCCGCGGCGCTGGCACGCGAGAACGGGGCGCTGGTGCGGCCGCCGGTGCCGGTGGAGGTGCGTGAGGGCGATCTGCTCGCCCCGCTCGCCGGGCAGCGATACCGCGCGATCGTCTCGAACCCTCCGTACTTGACGGAGGCCGAGTACGCGGACCTGGACCCGGCGGTCCGGCGGTTCGAGCCGCGCGACGCGCTGGTGAGTGGCGTGGATGGGCTCGATGCGACCCGGGCGCTGCTCGCTGGTGCGCGGCCCCTGCTCGCGCCGGGCGGGATCTTGGCGCTGGAGATCGACGAGCGACGCGCCGACGCGGTGCGCGGGCTCGCCTGCCGGCACGGGTGGTCGCGGGTGGCGGTGTACGACGACTTGTTCGGCCGGCCGCGCTTCCTGCTCGCCGGCCTCGAGGAGGGCGCGTGATCGATCAGAAGGCGCAGGACTTGGGGCGACTCTTGGGGCAGAGCGACGAGTACAAGGCGCTGCTCCGGGCGAGCGACCGGATGAAGGAGGACCCGACATGCCGGCAGCTCCTCGCCGACATCGAGCGTATCGCGCAGGACATCGAGCGTGCGGCGCAGGAGGGGCGCGAGCCTCCCAAGGAGCAGGTGGAGCAGTACGATCGCGCGCTCCAGAGCGTCCAGGCCAATCCGGTGTATCAGCAGGTCGTGGCCGCGCAGGCGAACTTCGAGAAGCTGATGGCCAAGATCAATGCGCGGATCTACGACGGGATGAAGCAGGGGTCGGCGAGCTCCATCATCACGTTGGGCTGATGTCGGTGGGGCCGGGGGTGTTCATCGTGGTGGAAGGCCCCGAGGGCGCGGGGAAGTCGACGCTGGCGCGCTGGCTCGGGGCGCGGCTCGTCGCCGAAGGGCTCCAGGTCGTCCCCGTGCGACAGCCGGGAGGCACCCCGGTGGCGGAGGCGGCGCGCAAAGTGGCGCTCAAGTTTCCCCATGAGATGTCGCCGGTGGCGGAGCTGTTCCTGTTTCTCGCGGCGCGTGCCGACTTGGTGTACCGGGTCATCCGGCCGGCGCTCGAGGGGGGCCAGGTGGTGGTGGCCGATCGCTTCGATCTGTCAACCATGGCCTATCAAGTTGCGGGGGCCGGGTTACCGGTCGCGGACGTGGCCCAGGCCATCCGACTCGCCACCGGCGGTCTGGTCCCGGACGTCACGTTGGTGCTGGATGTGCCGGTCGAGGTGGGGCGGGCGCGGCAGCGGGCGGCGCGCAAGGTGCAGGACCGCTTCGAGCGCCAAGACGACGCGTTCCACCGCCGCGTGCTCGACGCATACCGCCGCGCCGCGGGGCCGGGCGTCGTGCACATCGACGCGACGCAGTCGAAGACGGTCGTGCAGGACGCCGCCTGGCGCGAGGTCAGGGCGGTGGCCGCACTTTCAACACGAGGCATCTCATGAAGCTCCGCAACATCGTGATCGCCACCGCGACGGCCGGGCTGGCTCTGGCGACGGGCGGTTGGCTGCTGCAGCGGGAGGCTGAGCCCACCGGGTCAGTGTACCAGCAGGCGCGTCTGTTCGAAGACGTGCTCGCCCACGTGGCCGACTTCTACGTCGACTCGATCGACGAGCGCCGGCTCTACCAAATGGCGATCGACGGCATGCTCGACCAGCTGCACGACCCGTATTCGGTGTTCCTGAAGCGGGACGATTTCCGCGCCCTGAACGAGGCGACGACGGGCAACTACGGGGGCCTGGGCATCCAGATCGACGTGCGGGATGGCTGGATCACCGTCGTGGCGCCGCTCCCCGACACGCCGGCGGAGCGCGCCGGCATCCAGTCCGGTGACCAGATCGTCGCCCTGGACGGCCGCTCGACCGAGGGCTGGAAGAACGACCAGGCCGTGAAGGAGCTGCGCGGCCAGCCGGGCAGCCCGGTGGAGCTGCGAGTGCACCGCGTCGGTATCGAGCAGCCGCTCACCTTCAAGCTGACGCGAGCCACGATCCACGTCCGCTCGGTCCAGGTCTCGATGATGCTCGACGACCGCGTGGGCTATGTGCTGCTCTCCACCGTGAGCGAGACGTCGGCGGAAGAGTTGACGGCGGCCATCAGCCAGCTCGCGAAGCAGGGGATGAAGTCCCTGATTCTCGACCTGCGCGGCAACCCGGGTGGTGTGCTCGATCAGGGCGTGGCGGTGAGCGAGCTGTTCCTCGACCCCGGCCAGGAGGTGGTCGCGACTCGAGGACGGACGTCCAACATTTCGCGTACCTACCGTGACAGCAAGGCGCAGCCGTGGCCCAACCTGCCGATCGTCGTCCTCGTCAACGGCTTCAGCGCCAGCGCGGCCGAGATCATCACGGGCGCGCTGCAGGATCACGATCGCGCGGTCGTGGTCGGCACGCCAACGTTCGGGAAGGGGTTGGTACAGTCGCTGTGGCAGCTCACCCCCGAGACCGCGCTGAAGATCACCACGGCGCGCTGGTACACGCCGAGCGGGCGCACCATCCAGCGCAAGAGCAAGAGCGAGGAGGACCAGCTGGCGCAGGCCCAGGCCGCCGAGCTGGGGCGCGACACCACCAAGACCGATTCGTCGCAAGTCTTCCACACCGACCGCGGCCGCGCGCTCGTGGGAGGCGGCGGGATCCGACCGGATCTGTTCGTCGCGCCCGACACGTTCAACACGGCGGAGCGCGCGTTCGTGAAACTGTTGGGCAACAAGATTCCGACCTACTGGGACGTGCGCACGACCTACGCGCTCGAGGTCAAGACGTCGGGGCGCGTGAAAAGCCCGGACTTCACGGTCGCACCCGAGATGGTGGACGAGGTGGTCAAGCGCCTGCGGGGGCGGGGCGTCGGGGTGCCGGATAGCGTGATGGTGGGCGCCCGTGAGGTCATCACCCAGGACCTGGGTTACGAGATCGCGCGCTACGTGTTCGGCCGTCCGGCCGAAGTGCGCCGCCAGCGAGAGGAAGACCGTCAGGTACGCGCCGCACTCGCACTGGCTCGGCGCGCCAAGTCGCCCCAGGATCTCCTCGCGCTCGCGGCGGCTCAACCCGCGGCGCCGGCGCGCAACTAGCGTGCGAGGGGCGTGATCGGGGAGCGAGTCGTCGGGATCATCGGACCGGGACGCGCCGGCGTGGGATTGGCGCTCGCGCTGGCCCGGGCGCACTACGACATCCGCCTGCACGGCCGCCGCCCGAGGCCGGTCCCACAGCCGCTCACACTCACCGTCGGTCCCGAAGACCAGCCGCCCGCCTGGATCGCCCGGGCGGGCGTCGTCATTCTCGCGGTGCGTGACGATGCCATCCGGCCGCTCGCCGACGCGCTGGCTCGCGCCGGCGCCGTGCGCGCCGAGCAGGTGGTGCTGCACCTGTCGGGCGCGCAGGGTCAGGAAGCGCTCGGTCCCCTGGTTGGGTCGCGCGCCGCGCTGGGCTCGTTCCACCCGCTGCAGACGATCGCCGATCCGGAGCGGGCAGCCGAGCGGCTGAAGGGGGCCTGGGCTGCGGTCGAGGGGATGCCCCGTGCCGTCCAAGCCGCCGAAGGCCTTGCGCGGGATCTCGGGCTGCGGCCGTTTCGTCTCCCGTCCAACGCGAAGGCGATCTACCACGCCGGCGCCGTGTTCGCGTCGAACTACTTCGTGGTGGTCGAGGCGGTAGCCCAACGCCTGCTCCGGCACGCCGGGCTGTCGGACGCGGAGGCGTGGGAGGCGCTGCGCCCGCTGGTCGAGGGGACGCTCGAAAACCTGAGCCGCCAGCAGCCGATGGCGGCGCTCACGGGCCCGGTGGCGCGGGGTGACGAGGCGACCATCCGCCGCCATCTCGAGGCGCTGACGCAGGATGACGCGCAGCTGTACCGCGCGCTCGGGCGGGCGGCGCTCGAGCTGGCGCAGAAGCGGGGGATGGACGAGGCCACGGCGCTGCACGTCGCCGCGGCGCTTGCGACTGATCGCCCGCCCGTCATGAGGAAGCCGTAGCGGCCAGCAAACATTAGTTAACATCGTCAAACTTGCAATAACAGTAGCAACATTGTAGGTTGGGCTTCAAACGCCAGGGGCCCGACCATGGCCGCAGACCAGCCGATCATGAGCTACGCCGATTTCCTGAAAGCGCTTCTCAGCGACAGGGAGCGGTTCTTCGAGGAGGTCGTCGAGGGCGTCGCCCTTCGCAGCAAGCTGCGGTACGCCGTCGTGACGATCATGGCACTCGCGGGGTTCTTCGGACTCGTCGCAGGAGCCTATTCGGGTCCCACACAGGCGGTGGCGGCGGGTGTCAAGCTGCCGTTTCTGTTCTTCGCGACCTTCGCGGTCTGCTTCCCGGCGTTTTTCGTGGTGCAGGTCCTCGTGGGCTCGCGCCTGCGCTTGCTGCAGGTCGTCGTGCTGGTGTTCGGCGCCCTCGCGCTCACGTCCGTGCTGCTCGCGGCGTTCGTGCCGATAACGGCGTTCTTTCTCGTCACGGGCGCGAATTACTACTTCCAACACCTGCTGAACATCGCGATCGCGGGCGTGGCCGGGGTCTTTGGCATGTATGCCCTGCACGAGGGGCTGCGCGTGGTCTGCGAGAAGCGCGGCGTGTACCCCCGGAAGGCTCTCACCATCATGCGCGCGTGGGCGTTGTTGTTCGCCTTCGTCGGAATCCAGTTGGCGTGGAGTCTTCGCCCCTTCCTCGGTGACCGCAATCAGCCCTTCCGCGTGTTCGGGAGCTATCAGGGCAACTTCTACGCAGCGATCATCTACGCCGTGAACAAGCTGATGCATGGAGAGGAGAAGCCGCCCACGTCACCGGGCACGCAGGACACGATACCCCGATTTCGTGGTTTCATCATCCCGCCGATGGACACCGTTGCCGACTCGACACATCGTCGCAAGCGCCCATGACGCAGGGCGGTGGCAAGGCTCGCGGACCGTTTCTCGACAATGAGATTCTGACGATCGAGGAGGTCGCCGCCTACCTGCGGCTCACGCCGCAGACCATCTACAAGTGGGCGCAGGAGAAACGGATTCCCGCGGCGAAGCTGGGCAAGGAGTGGCGGTTTCGGAAGAGCATCATCGATCACTGGTTGGACCAGCAGATCCTGAGCAGCGAATCGGGCTTCGCGCACTTGAAGCGGGAGACGTGAGACTCGGTCACTCCCTCGCGGGGTCGGAGTCGACCACCCGTACTCCGGCTGGGGGCGAAAACGTGAGCTCGCGCCCGGGCACGCCCGCGTTCACCCGGATCTTCTGCAGGATGACCGTCCGCTCCTGGCCGGAGCCCTCCAGGATGTCCACGCGGTGCACCAGCCCGTCTTCCCGACCCACCCAGATCGTCGCCTCGCTGTAGGGTTGGTCGTGCCCCTTCGGCACGAGCCGAACCACGTCGACGGGCCCCCGTCCCGCGGGTAACGAGTCGGCGCGGACGTAATGCGCCGTGTAGCGCTCGCGCGGTTGCTCCACGAACTGCCCGATCAGATTGGGACCGGTGGTGCCGTACTCGGGGATGCGGGAGCGGAGCACCTGGCCGGGCGTGGTGCTCGGCGTGTACAGCCAGAGGAAGCGGCCATCCGCCACAATGCGATCGCCCCGGGGCGCGGTGAACCGCATGGCGAAGCGGCTCGGGCGCATCTGATAGAGCCGCCCGCGCGTCGTGTCGGGGGCGCCGATCATCGGGTTGACGATCACTTGCACGAAATCGGCGGAGAGGCTGGCGATCGTCTGGTAGGTGGCACTGGCGCGGTCGAGAATCGGCCAGGGGTCGGGGGACTGGGAGCCGGCCAGCAAGGCGACCGCGAAGAACGCGGAACGCGAAAGGTGGAACGCGGAACGGTCGTACCGG
>DATHGL010000278.1:0-13793 GCA_035317625.1 Gemmatimonadales bacterium
GGAAAATTCCACGGCATGATCGCGAGCACGGGCCCGATCGCGTCGAACCGGACATAGCTGCGCGACGCGTCCGTCTGTCGCGATTCGTCGGCGAGCATGCGGGCGGCGTGCTCCGCGTAGTGGTCGCACACCCAGGCGCACTTCTCGGCCTCCGCGACGCCTTGCGCGAGCGGCTTCCCCATCTCGAGCGCCATCGTGCGGGCGCACGCGTCCTTGCGCTCCCGCAGGACGCGCGCGGCGGCGCGCAGCCGCTCCGCCCGCTCCGTCACCGGTCGGCGGCGCCACTGGCGCGACGCGGCGTCGGCACTCTCCAGGATCCGGGCAAGTGCGTCCGGCGCCGTCTCTTCGAACGTCTCGAGGACCTCGCCGGTGGCGGGGTTGATCGACTGGACGCTCACGCCACCACCTCGGGCCGATCCCGCACCCGATCCACCGTGCAGAGAAACCCGAGGGGCCCATCTCCCGTCGCGCGGAACTGGTGCGCCACGCCGGGCGACACGTACACGCAGTCGAACGGGGCGATGTCGTAGCTCTCGTCCCCCAGGGTCACGCGGCCCCGGCCGCGGATCACCACCACGGCGTGCGGATGTTGGTGCCGCTCGAGCGTCGAGTAGCCGCCCGGCTGAATCTCGAAATACCGCGTGAGAAAGTTGAACGACTCCTCGCCCTTCCCCTCCCCGAGCAGCGTCTGCCGGGTCACGTCCTTGTAGGGCGCGTCGCCCGTCTTGTACTCGCGGAGTGGAACCGTGTCCCAGCGATAGTCGCGGAACTTGAGCACCGGCGATCGATCATTCATGGGAGTGCCGCCTGATCGCCTCGACCAGTCGCCGCGCCGCCTGCGCGAGATCGGGCTGCGCGTACAGGCTCCCGCCGAGGAGAAAGATGGTGTCCGCACCATAGCGCTCGATCCAATGCGGTACGCGCTTCGCGTCGATCCCGCCCGCCGGAACGGGGAAAGCGGGGAACACCGGTCCGAGCGGCTGGCGCAGCCGCGCGTTGATCGCGGCGCAGGTCGCCGCCGAGAACGTAAACCGCCCGCCCACGTTGGGATAGATCACGGCGTCGCTCCCGGCGAGCCGGAACAGGTCGCCCAGGAGCACCGCGGGCGCGATGCCGTGATCCCGTCGGAAGAACGCGCCCGCGAGCGATGGGTGCGACACGACGGCCAGCCCGGCATCCGCGAGCGCACCCAGGGAGCCGAGCCCCACCGGGAGCGCGTTCACGATCACTCCACGACACCCGGCCTGGCGCGCGAACTCGGCGCGCTCGAGCAGGTGCGGCACGCCCGCGGTGACGTTCGGGAAGTAGAGACTGTTGCCGCCCGTCGCCCGATTGGCGCGCCCCACCGCTCGCTGGCACTGCTGCACCCGCTCGCGGAACGGGGCGGGCCCCTGATCGGCGAGGCTGTGATCGTCCTTGATGATGTCGATCCCGGCGAGCGCGAATTGATACGCGCGGTCCGCCAGGTCCGGCGCACTGAGGCCGAGTGGCTTGAGGGCGGCGCACACGAGCGGCCGCCCGCGTACGCCCGTCAGGTTGCGCACGCCGGGGATGCCGAGCCGTGGGCCGCGCAGTGCCGCGAGCAGCGCGCCCGGCCATTCGATGCCGGCGATCAGGATCCCGTCTTTGAGGGAGATGTTGCCGAACAGGAGATTGAGGAGCTGCGGCACGTCCCCACACACGACCACCGGGTCGAACGAGATCACGGCGCGGCAGCGGCCGCGGCCGAGCGTCTCGACCGACTCGACGCGCCCCGCGACGCGCTGAGCGATGTCCGCGCGCACCGTGCCCGGCGAGAGCTCGACGGTCTGCTCGAACGCGATGTCCTGCGCCTTGCCGGCGGCGCTGCGTGCCGAACCGGTGAGATGGTAGGTCACGCGCAACGTCATGGTGATGTCGGTCACGCCTCCGGTTGCCATGTTGGAGCGCCCGGGAGATTGCAAAAAGTCGCCACACGCGCCGCCCTCCATTCTGTCGCCGTTCGACAACCTATCGTTATAGCACCGGCCGACTTGTCCCGCACTCCCCCGGTGCGGGCACGCCCCTTGCCCTCTCTACGATTGGATGGCCGCACTGCGCGGTCCCTGAAGGGAGCGGTATGCCAGATCGATGGATGCCCGGCGAGCCCGGCGAACCCGGCGAGGACGAACTGGAGCGGCTGTTCGCGGCGGATGGTGAGTCGTGGCGCCGTGACCTGCACTGCGCCGACGAGCCGTGGCGTCCGGTCGGGGACACCGAGGCAGGCTGGCGCGGCGACGAGCACCTCGCCGAGTGGCCCGAAGCGTCGGCTGGTCCGGAATACTGGATGTACAAGCGCGCCGCCACAGAGTGACCGCGTAGCGCCTTTTTTGCCGCCTTGCACCCCGCCCCCTCCGGGGGTATGGTCAGCGGTCCGCCGTGCCTGACCGTATCAATTCGCGAACTCGATCCGTTCCTGGAGTCGCCTCATGTCGCTCGCCGGTCCCTCGCGCTGGATCGCGGCCCTCATGGTACTCTCGCTGCATGCCCTCTCACTCCCCGCGCAACGCAGATCGGGCGGCGACACCCTCTCGGGGCGGGTCGCGGACGCTCTGGGCCACGGCGTCGCGGGGGCGGCCGTGACGATCGCCGAGCTGCACCGGGTGGCACTCACCCGGACCGATGGAGGCTTTCGCTTCGCCGACATCCCGGCCGGACGCTACACGGTGACCGTGCGCGGGCTGGGATTCGCCCCGGTCGCGCGCCCGGTCGCCGTGACGGGGCCGACCAGCCTCGAGGTGACGCTGCAACGGACGTCCGTGTGGGTCGAGCCGGTCACCGTGACGGCGACCCGCGCCCCGCTCGACGCGTTCGCATCACCGCTGCCGACCGAGGCGCTCTCCGAGGACCGGCTGCGCCGCGCGCAGAGCGTGTCACTCGCTCATGCGTTGACGGCGCTGCCGGGGATCAACGCGCTCACCACCGGACAGCAGATCGGGAAGCCCGTGATCCGCGGGCTCACAGGGCCGCGGGTGCTCGTGCTCGAGGGCGGGAGCCGCCTCGAGGACTACTCCTGGAGCGACGAGGACGGCCCGTCGGTGGACGCCCGGCTGGCGCAACGGGTGGAGGTGATTCGGGGACCGGCCAGCGTCTTGTACGGCTCCGACGCCCTGGGCGGCGTGGTGAACGTGATCCCCGAGGAGCTGCCCGACGCGAACCGCGGGCCCAAGATCGTGCGCACGGGGTTCGAGCTGGCCGGGGCATCGAACAACGCGGAGCTCGAGGGCGCCGCGCGCGTCGAGGGGGCGAGCGGGACATGGGCCTGGCGCCTGTTCGGCATCGGCCGGTTCGCGAGCAGTCTCCACACGCCCGCGGGCGAGCTCGACAATACCGGCTTCAGTGCGCTTTCGGGCGAGGCCGCCGTCGGCACCCGCAGCGCACGCGGCAGCACGACCCTCCGCTACACACGGTACGGCGGGGAGTTCAAGCTGCTCGAGGCCGAGGGACCGGCGAGCGGCGAGGAGGGGGGACCAGAGCGCAAGCTCTCGGACAACCGCGTCCAGCTCGCCGGGGAGTACTTGGTGGGCGGCGTGCGCCTCGAGACCAAGGCGCAATGGCAGGGTCACTCGCTCATCGAGGTCTCGGACACGGGTGTGAGCGCCGGCGGCGAGCCCCTCGAGGGAACCGCGTTCGACCTGCTGCTCAACACGGTCACGCTGGACGTGCTCGCGCATCACACCATCGGGGAGCGGCTGAACGGCACGCTCGGCGTTTCGGGCTTCGCCCAGAGCAACGATAGCCGCGGGCGGATCCCGCTCGTCCCCGACGCCCGCGTCCATTCGGGCGCCGTGTTCGCGTTCGAGCAGGCCGCCCTGGGGCGCGTGAGCCTCTTGGCCGGCGGCCGCGTCGATGTGCGGCGACTCACGGCCGACGCGAACGCCACGCTCGGCGTCCCGTCTCAGGCACGTGACTACACCGCGTGGTCGGGCAACGTGGGCCTCGTGTATCGACCCCTGGTGGCGGTCGCGCTCACCGCGAACGTCGGGCGTGCCTGGCGGGCGCCGACGCTGTTCGAGCTCTTCTCCAACGGCCCGCACCTGGGCGAGGCGCGCTACGAGATCGGCGACTCCGGGCTCAGGCCGGAAGCCGGAACCAACGTGGACGTCGGGGTGCGCTGGCAAGGCGCCCGCGTCCGCGCCGAGCTCGCCGTCTATCGCAACGCGATCGCGCGGTTCACGTATATCACGCCGACGGACTCGTTTGTCTCCGTCGGGCCGGCAGACTCCCTGCGCGTGTACCGCTACCAGCAGGCGGACGCTCGATTGTCGGGCGGCGAGGCCGCACTCCAAGTCGACGTCGCGACGCCGCTCAGCCTCCGAGCCCGAGTGGACGCCGTGCGCGGCACGAACCAGGGGACCGGCGAGCCGTTGCCCCTCGTCCCTCCGGCGCGGGGCGCGCTCGGCGCCGAGCTGCACCGCGCCGGCCTGGGCTGGGCCGACCGCGCCTACGTTGGGGCCGAGCTCGAAGTCGCCACGCGGCAGACGCGCCTCAATCCCCTCGATATCGCGACCGGGGGCTACACGCTCCTCAACTTCTCGGCGGGCCTCGAGCGACCGCTGCTGGGGCGGGATGCCCATATCGACCTGGCGATCCGCAACCTGACCGCCGTGAGTTACCGGAGCTTCCTGAGCCGCTACAAGGAGTTCGCGCTCGACCCAGGCCGCAACGTGGTGCTCAGAATCTCTCTCGGACAATAGAAGGATCGTGTGAGAATCACTCTCGCCGCCGGGCTAGCGCTCGCCGCTCTGGCGCCGAGCCTTCCCGGCCAGGGCTTCCGCCAGAAGAACTTCGACGCCTACGTCGCCCAGGGTCTCGAGACCCTCAACACGCCGGGCGCGGCCATCGCCGTGGTGCGGAACGGCAGGCTGCTGTTCGCTCGGGGGTACGGGGTGCGCACGCGCGGCGACAAGACACCCGTGGACGCGCACACCGTGTTCCAGATCGCGTCCAACACCAAGGCGTTCACCACTGCCGCGCTCGCGATTCTCGCGGACCAGGGGAAGCTCTCGTGGGACGATCCGGTCGCGAAGTTCTTGCCCGGGTTCCAGCTGTACGACCCATATGTGACGCGCGAGTTCACGGTGCGCGACCTCGTGACGCACCGCAGCGGCCTGGGGCTGGGCGCCGGAGACTTGTTGTGGTTCCACTCGAACTACAGTCGCGCCGAGATCGCGTACCGCATCCGCTTCGCCAGACCGGTGTCGAGCTTTCGCAGCCAGTACGCCTACGACAACGTGCTCTACATCGTGGCCGGTGAGATCGTTCCCGCCGTCGCGGGAGCGAGCTGGGACGACTTCGTGCAGCAGCGCATCTTCGCGTCCCTCGGCATGCGGGAAACCGGGACGACCACTGCGTTTTTCACCGCGAGCGCGAACGCGGCGGCTCCGCACGCGTTCGAGGACGGTCGGCTGCAGGTGGTGCCGGTCGATTCGGTGGAGAACATCGCCCCGGCTGGCGGCATCGCGTCGAGCGTGGCCGACCTGGCAAAATGGCTCGAGTGCCGGCTCGATTCGGGACGCTACGCCGGCGGGCGGCTGTTCAGCGAGCGCCAGGCGCGCGAGATGTGGTCCGGCCAGACGATTGTCCCGATCTCCGACCCGCCGCCACCGCTGGCCGCGCTGCGCCCGAGCTTTGCCGAGTACGGCCTCGGCTGGCGGCTCCGCGATTATCAGGGCCGGAGGATCGTGTCGCACACGGGTGGGCTGGCCGGCATGTCGTCGCAGATCACGCTCGTGCCGGCCGAAAAGCTCGGCGTCGTGATTCTCACCAACTCCGAGTCCGACCTGATGGCCGCCCTCACCTACCGGCTGCTGGACGACCTGCTGGGCGCGCCGCGGCCGCGCACCGACTGGGTCGCGGCGTTCGCGCAAGCGGCGCGGCTCGCGCGGGCGCGGGCCGACTCGACGCTCCGCGCCGCCGGAGCGACCCGCGACTCGACCTCTCGCCCGTCCCTCGCGCTCGAGAGGTACACGGGCGGCTACCGCGACGAGCTGTACGGCGACGCCGCGCTGACGCTCGAGAGCGGCAACCTCGTCTTGCGATTCAGCCGCTCCCCGGCGTTCGTGGGCGACCTCGAGCACTGGCAGTACGACACGTTCATCGCGCGCTGGCGCACGAGGCACCTGGAAGACGCATACGTCACGTTCGCGCTCGACCCCGACGGGTCCATCGACCGGTTCCAGATGGCGGCGGTCTCGCCGCTCGCGGATTTCAGCTTCGACTATCAGGATCTGCTGTTCCGACCGATCGCCACGTCGCGTTAAGATTCGGATCGAGCTCGAAAGGAGGACGGGTGATCGAGGAGCTGTTGCACCGACCCTGGCCCTGGTACGTGACCGGCCCGCTCGTCGGACTGGTGGCGGTCGGCTTGCTCGTGATCGGCAACAAGCCGTTCGGCGTCTCGAGCAGCCTGCGGCACCTGTGCGCCGCGTTCGCCCCCGGCGACGTCGCGTACTTCAGGTACGATTGGCGCGGCGTCGGCCTCTGGAACCTCGCCTTCATCGTCGGCGTGGTGGTGGGCGGGTTCGTCGGCGGCGTCCTGCTCGCGAACCTCCACCCCATCGCGATCACCCCCGCCGCGCAGGCGTCGCTCACGACGCTCGGCATCCACGATTTCGCCGGGCTCGTCCCGCGCGAGCTGTTCAGCTGGCGCGTGTTGTCGACGCTCAAGGGCTTCGTCATGATCGTGGGGGGCGGGTTCCTGATCGGCTTCGGGACCGCCTACGCCGGCGGCTGCACCTCGGGTCACGGGATTACCGGGCTCGCGGACCTGCAGCTGCCCTCCCTCATCACGGTGCTGTCGTTCTTCGCCGCCGGCGCCGCGGCGAGCTTTCTCCTGCTGCCCTTCCTCGTCCCCCGATGAGAGTCGCCCCCGCGGCCCCCGCCGCCCCCGCCGCCACGTCGCCCCCGCGCTTGCTCGGGGCCTATTTCGTCACGGGAGTGTTGTTCGGAATCGTGCTCACCAAAGGCGAGCTGGTGTCCTGGTTCCGCATCGAGGAGGCGCTCCGCTTCAAGGGGCCCTACCTCTACTTGGTGTTCGCCTCGGCACTCGCCGTCGCGGCGCCGGGGTTCGCGCTGCTCGATCGCCGCCGGGCGCGCGCGTTCACCGGCGAGGCGATCTCGCTCCCGCCCAAGGTGTTGGGCCGCGGCGTGCGCTACATCGCGGGCGGCGCGATCTTCGGCGTCGGCTGGGGAATCCTGGGGGTGTGCCCAGGGCCGCTGTTTGCCCTGGTGGGCGCGGGCGTCGGAGGGGGCGTGATGGTGGTGGCGTGCCTCGCCGCCGTGGCAGGAACGTGGACCTACGGCTACCTGCGGCCCCGACTGCCGCACTAGCGCGGGCGCGACTCGCGACGGCGGCGGTCGTGCTGATCGCCGCCGTGCTGCTGCTCCGGTACGAGATCCCCCCCGTCCCCACGTGGTTTTACGTCTTCGCCTGGTATCCCGCGCTCGTCATGCTCGATCAGGCGGTCGTCCTGTTGGGCGGCGAGTCGCTGCTGTCGCGGCCTCGTGACCTCGCCGCGATGCTGTGGTGGTCGGCGGTGATCTGGTTCGGGTTCGAGGCGATCAACTTCCGGTTGCAGGACTGGTACTACGTGTTTCTTCCGGCGAGCCGGCCCGCGCGCTGGATCGGGATCACCGTGTCGCTCACCACGGTCGTCCCCGCCGTCCTGCTCCCCGAGCGCGTGCTGGAGCGGCTCGGGGTGTGGCGCGACCTGCGCTCCCGCCCCCTCCCGGTCCAGGCACGGCACCTGCGACTCGCCGGCCGGGTCGGCTGGGGGCTGCTCGCCGCGGTGCTCGCCCTGCCTCGCTACCTGTACCCGCTCACCTGGGGCGCCGTCTGGCTCGTCGTCGAGCCGCTCCTGTACGAGCGCGATCCGGAGCGCTCGCTGTTCGGCGACATCGCTCGGGGTAGCTGGGGGCGTATCGCACGGCTCATGACCGCGGGGCTCTTCGCGGGACTGCTGTGGGAATCGTTCAATGCTATGGCGCGAGGCCGGTGGATCTATACGGTGCCGTTCCTCGAGCACCTGAAGATCTTCGAAATGCCGCTGGTGGGATTTCTCGGCTTCCCGTTTTTCGCGCTCGAGGTGTGGTCCCTCTACCATGTCCTCGCGCCGCGCACCACACGCCGCACCCTGCTCGCCGCTCTGGTCTTCGTCGTCGGCGTGCTCGCCGGGATCGACCACTGGACCGTGAGCTCCACGACACCGGCGCTGCGCCAGCTGCCGGGCGTCACGAACGCGGTGGTTGCGCGATTACGGGCGGCGGGGTGGGACGACGTGTTCCGGGTCGCCCGGAGCCCGGTGGCGGAGCTCGCGTACCGCGCCAATCTGAGCCCGCAGGACGCACGAGCCGCTCACGAGGCGGCGCGACTTGTGACGCTCCGAGGCATCGGCACGACGCACGCCGCCGCACTGATCGGCGGCGGGTTCGCGAGCGTCGAAGCGCTCGCCCGCTCCGACCCCGACTCCGTCTGGCGTAGCGTGCGCGGCGGCGCGCGCCCGACACTCCTGGAAGTGCGGGTGTGGGTGCGCGCCGCCCAACGCCAAGGGCGGCCTACGCTACCGCCGGCTCCGGCACAGCCGCCCACTCCCCCAGCAACTCGTCAACAGTCCTCAGCTGGCGTGCCGGCTCGGTCGCATACCAGGTCTTGAAGTACTCCAGGCCCGTCTGATGCGCCTCGTCGGTGAACGCCTGGAGCGCATCCGTCACCCACACGAGATCGTACCCGCGCTGGAAGGCGTCGCCCGAGGTGTGCCGCGCACAGCAGTCGGTGTGGAGGCCCGTGATGTAGAGCCGGGTCAGCCCCCGCCTGGCCAGGGCGCGCTCGAACTCCGGGTTCAGGAACGGGCTGTAGGTCTGTTTGCCGAGCACGACGTCGCCGGGCTCAGGCGCGAGCCCCGGGACGATCTCGGCGTTCCAGCTGCCTGCCATGGCGTGCGGCGGCCACTTGCGGAGCTCGCTGTCGCCCGGCGTGTGGGCGTCGGTCGCATAGACGACCGCGACGCCGGCACGCCGCGCCGCCGCGAGCAGACGGCCCAGGGGTGCGATGATGCGCTGGGCGCGCTGCCTGTAGTCGGGGCCGCCGGCCTCGGCGATCACGCCACCGGGATAAACGAAATCGTTCGCCATGTCGATCACGACCACGGCGCTGTGCTGGAGATCGCTGCGCTGCGAAGGCATGGGATGCTCCCATTGTTATAGGACCGCTGCCGGGGGGCCGATTGGGCAACGCCTAGGTCCGGCCGAGATGCCGGACCGCTCCCGGAGCGAGACGCGGGCGAGCCCGCGCCGCTGGAAACTATAACCGTAGCGCGGGTCCCTCCAGGCTCAGCGGCGGCCTGTCACGCCGCTCGTCGCCGGCCGCGTCGGGCCCGTCCCCGCACCGGTCCGCGTGATCGTCCCGGCGATCTCGTCGAGATCCGCCCCCGTCAGCTCGAGCGTCGCCGCGCCGACCCAGCCATCCACCTGCGCCGGCGTGCGGGCGCCGACGATCGCCCCGGTCACCCCCGGCCAGGCGAGCGTCCAGGCGACCGCCACCGCCGACACCGTGGTGCCGTGCCGTCGGGCGATCGGCTTCAATGCATCCCGCAGCGCGAGATTGCGGCTCAGGTTCGGCTCCTGGAACTCGGGCCCGCGGCGCCGCCAGTCGTCCAGGGCCAGCGCGGCGACCCGCGCCGCCGTAAAGCTGTCCGTCAAGAGACCCGACTGCATCGGGCTGTAGACGATGACGCCGGTCTCGTGCTCCGCGCACCAGGGAATCTCCCGCTCCGCGGCTTCGCGCCGGATTAGGGAGAAGGGCGGCTGCAGCGAATCCACGTGGCGGATTGCCTCGCACCGCTCGAGCAGCGCGACGTCGAAGTTCGAGACGCCCGCGGCCCGCACTTTCCCCTCCTCGACGAGCCGCACCATCGCCTGCCACGAATCCTCCACGGGCGTCCCCGTCTCGTCGGGCCAATGGAACTGATAGAGGTCGATCCGCTCGACACCGAGCCGGCGCAGCGAGGCCTCGCACTCCTTCCGGAGGGAATCCGGCCGGAGCACGCGCCGCGCCTCCGCCATGCGGTTGCGTTCGTCCCACACCAGGCCGCACTTCGTGAACACCAGCGGCCGCTCGTGCGCCGGCAGCTCTCGCAGGAGACGTCCGACCACCTCTTCGGAATGGCCGAGGCCGTATACCGCGGCGGTATCGATCCAGTTGATTCCCCGCTCGAGTGCGCGACGCATCGCAGCGAGCGAATCGGCGTCGTCCTGCGGGCCCCAGCCGAAGGCCCAGCCGCCGCCGCCGATCGCCCACGCGCCGAAGCCCACGGTCGTGATATGGAGTCCGCTCGAGCCGAGCGGACGGGTGGGCAAGGTCATACGGACGACTCCCCCTCGAGTAGAGGTTAAGGAATCAGCAACACTTTCCCCGTGGTCTTCCGGCCCTCGAGCTGGCGGTGTGCTTCCGCCGCCTGCGCGAGGGAAAACTCGTGCGCGATGCGGAGCTTGAGCGTACCGGTTTCGATCCAACCCAGTATCTCCCCCGCGCGCGCCAGCAGCTCGCCGCGCGTCGCGATATAATGTCCCAGGCTCGGTCGCGTGAGGAAGAGGGACCCTTTCTGATTCAAGAGCTGCGGGTCGAACGGCCCCACGGGCCCGCTCGACTGGCCGTACAACACCATCATGGCCCGCGGCGCGAGACAGTTCAGGCCCTTCTCGAAGGTCGTCTTGCCGACGGAGTCGTAGATGACCTGGAGACCGGCTCCGTTCGTCAGGCGCTTCGCTTCCGTCTCGAAGTCCTGCTCGGTGTAGAGCAGAACGTCGTCGGCACCAGCTTGGCGCGCCAGCGCGGCCTTGTCGCGCGTCGAGACTGTGCCGAGCACGCGGGCGCCCCGGAGTTTCGCGATCTGGCACAGCAGCAGGCCCACGCCCCCCGCCGCCGCGTGCACCAGGCACGTGTCGCCACGCCGTAAGACATAGGTCGTGGTCGCGAGATAGTGGGCGGTCGTGCCCTGGAGCATCGCCGCGGCGGCCTGCTTGGCGCTGACGGTATCGGGAAGCGGTACGACGCGATCAGCCGGGACGACCGCGGCTTCCGCATACGCGCCGAGCACGCCCGCGTACGCGACGCGCGCTCCAACCGGCGGCTCGGTCACGCCCGGGCCGACGGCGGTCACGCGCCCCGCGGCTTCCTGGCCCGGCGTGAACGGCAGCGCCGTCTTGTACAGACCGCTGCGTTGATAGACGTCGACGAAGTTCACGCCCGCCGCCTCGATGCGCACGAGCACGTGGCCGGGGCCCGGCACGGGCGGAGCGACGTCCTCGAGTCGGAGCGCGTCCGGCCCGCCTGGCGCGTGCACGCGGATCGCTTTCATCAGGTCCATACGTGTGAGAGAGTTAGGCTGAGCAAACTATCACAACACGTGTCGGTACGGGGGGGTTCCCACGGAGGAACCGCGCAAGCCGGCACGTCGTTTCGACCGGGGAGGGAGTCATGAACATCGGGTTCATCGGGTTGGGCGGTATGGGCCTGCCCATGGCGCGGCACCTGTGCCAGGCGGGCCACACGCTCACGGTCTACAATCGCACGCGCGCCCGTGCGGACCAGCTCAAGCACGCCAACCCCGTCGTGGCCGACAGTCCCGCCGCCGCAGGGCGGGACGCCGACGTGCTGGTGACGATGGTGGCGGACGACGCCGCCCTCGAAGACGTGATCCTCGGCCCTCAGGGCGCGCTGGGGGCGCTGCCACGCGGCGCGATCCACGTTTCCATGAGCACCATCAGCCCCGCGCTGTCCCGCCGGCTCGCCGAGCGCCATCGGGCCGCCGGTCAAGCGTACGTCGCCGCGCCCGTGTTCGGGCGGCCGGACGCCGCGGAGGCCAAGAAGCTGTGGATCGTGGCCGCCGGGCCCCCGGATGCGCTCGAGCGGTGTCGCCCTGTGCTCGACGCGATGGGCCAGGGCGTGATCGTCGCGGGCGACGACCCGCCGCGCGCCAACGTGATCAAGCTCGCGGGCAACTTCATGCTCGCGGCGGCGATCGAAGCGATGGGCGAGGCGTTCGCGCTGACGCGCAAGCACGGCGTCGCCCCCGCCGAGCTGCTCGATGTCGTGAACCGGCTGTTCCGCTCCCCCATCTACGAGAACTACGGGAAGCTCATCGCCGAACAACGCTACGAGCCCGCGGGGTTCAAGCTGAAATACGGGCTCAAGGACATCCGCCTCGCGCTCCAGGCGGCGGAGGAAGCGACCGCGCCGATGCCGCTCGCCAGCCTGATGCGCGACCGTTACCTCTCGGCCGTCGCGCGCGGTTGGGCCGACATCGACTGGGCCGGCCTCGCCCGCGTCGCGGCGGCGGACGCCGGACTGTGACCGCGGCCCGCGAAGCGGTGGCCCCACCGTCGCCGAATCAGCCCCCTGCGATCGCCGGGATGACGGTCACTTCGTCGCCGTCCTGGACCAGGGCGGCGAAGCCGCCGCGGAAGCGGGCGTCCTCGTCGTTCAGATAGAAATTCACGAAGGGATACGGCTTCCCTTCCTTGTCCCGGAGCCGGGGCGCGAGGGCGGGATAGCGCGCGGCCAAGTCGGCCACGGCTTCTCCGAGCGTGCGACCGGTCGCCTGGATGGTGCGGGCGCCGCCCGCGTGTGCGGCGAGCACCGACGGCAGGTTCACGGTAACGGGCATCTCAGCTCCTCCGGCTCGGGTTCTGTGGAAGTCCTTGCTCGACCAACGCCGTCACCTCGCGTAACCGCGCCGCGACGACCGGGGCCTCCGGGACGGCCCCCTGCAGCGCTTCGACCGTCTTGAGGCCGTGCCCCGTGATGCACAGGACGACCTCGTCCTCTGGCCGGAGCCGGCCCGCGCGCGCCAGGGCGAGGGCGCCCGCGGCGGTGACGCCGCCCGCCGTCTCGCCGAACACGCCGGTGTCCTCCGCGACGACGCGGATCCCGTCCACCAGCTCGGCATCGCTCACCGCGGCCGCCCAGCCGCGCGTCTCACGGATCGCCTGCGCCGCGGACGCTCCGTCCGCCGGGTTGCCGATCGCGAGTGAGCGACAGATCGTCTTGGGCACCTCGGGCACGAGGGAGCCGCCCCGCTCCACCAAACGCACGATGGGGGCGCACCCCGCCGCCTGTGTCCCGTACAGCCGCGGCGGGCTGCCCTGCACGAGCCGGGCGTCGAGGAACTCGCCGAACCCCTTGTGCAGCTTGGTGAGGAGCGAGCCGCCCGCCATCGGCGCGACGACGGCCGTGGGCAACCGCCAGCCGAGCTGCTCGGCGATCTCGTAGGCGACCGTCTTCGACCCCTCGCCGTAATAGCCGCGGAGATTGACGTTCACCATCCCCCAGCCGAACCGGTCCGCCACCTCGGCGCACAGCCGGTTCACGTCGTCGTACGTCCCGCGGACGCGCACCAGCCGAGCGCCGTAGATGCTCGTGCCGATCACCTTCCCCGCCTCGAGCTCCTCGGGAACGAAGATCCAGGCCGTGAGCCCGGCCCGAGCGGCGTGCGCCGCGACCGCGTTCGCGAGGTTGCCGGTGGACGCGCATCCGATGGTGTCGAGGCCGAACGCCGCGGCGGCGTTGATCGCGGCGGCCACCACGCGATCCTTGAACGACAGGGACGGATGCGACACGGTGTCGTTCTTCACCCAGGCGCGCGCCACGCCCAACCGGCGCGCCAGCGCCGGCGCAGCGACGAGCGGGGTGAATCCGGTATCGAGCGACCACACCGGGTCGCCGTCGAACGGCAGCCACTCCTTGTAGCGCCACAGCGAGGGCGCCCGGCGTTCGA
>DATHGL010000279.1:0-8724 GCA_035317625.1 Gemmatimonadales bacterium
AGCGGTGCACGAGAGTCGTTCCAGGCGATCAAACGCTCGGTCTCGCGGCGCCCGAACTGCGCCTGCCAGCGCTCCACGAGCCAACGAGGATGCGTGTCACCCGCATCCCGCATCCCGCCTCCCGCATCCCGAGCGATTTTCCGCAGCGCCTGGTTCACGAAACGCGCTCCACCCTCGTCCGTGATCTCTCGCGCCAGCTCGACGCTCGTCGAAACCGCGGCGTACGGCGGCACCCGTTCCAACGCCCGCAGCTGGTACGCACCGAGCCGAAGGATGTCGTGGAGGCGGGGATCGACGGTCTCGAGCTCGAGCGTCCGGTCGAGCTGGGCCCGGCGTCGCAACACACCGGCGGCGAGCTCGTAGGCGAGGCGGCGGTCGCGCTCGGCCAGGCTGGGGAGCGCCCGGTCACGGGCCGTCTGGAACGTCGCCCCCGCGCGCACGGCGTCGAGGATCTGCAACGCCGCGCGCCGGGCGACCGTGGCGTCCTTAATCCAGCATCCCTTCGAGCGGCGAGGACGGCAGCGCGACCTCGCGTTTGGGCATGCGGCCGGCGAGGTAGGCGGCGCGCCCCGCCTCCACCGCGAGCCGCATCGCATGCGCCATGGCGACGGGGTCCCGCGCCGCGGCGAGCGCCGTATTCATCAAGATGCCGTCGACGCCCTGCTCCATGGTGAGGCAGGCGTCCGACGCGGTTCCGACACCTGCGTCCACGACCACCGGCACCTTGAGCCGCCGCTTGATCGTGCGCACGCCGTACGGATTCAAGAGCCCGAGCCCGCTCCCGATCGGCGAAGCGAGCGGCATCACGGCGGCGCACCCGACCGCTTCGAGGCGCAGCGCGGTCACCAGGTCCTCGTTCGTGTAGGCGAGTACCTTGAATCCCTCCGCGACGAGCGTGCCCGCCGCCTCCAAGAGGCCCTGGACATCGGGGAGCAGCGTCTCTTGGTCGCCGATCACTTCGAGCTTGATGAACTCATTGAACCCGGCCTCGCGTGCCAGGCGCGCGTAGCGCACGGCGTCGGCGGGCGTATGACAGCCCGCCGTGTTGGCGAGCAGGAAGTACCGCTTCGGGTCCAGGTGGTACAGGATCCCTGCTTCCTTCGTACGGTCCAGATCAACTCGTCGCACGGCGACCGTCACGATCTCGGCGCCGGACGCTTCGATCGCGCGAGCCATCGTTTCGGTGTCGCGGTACTTTCCCGTGCCGACCATGAGGCGCGACTGAAACGTGCGCCCCCCGACGGCGAACGGGATGTCGCGGATCGTCTCCACGGCCGTAGTCATGGGTTCAGCCTCCTCCGACGAAATGCACCAGCTCGATCGCGTCGCCCGGAGCGACCGTCACACGCCCGAGGCGCGGGCGCCGCACGATCGCGCGGTTGTGCTCCACGACGACGACGCGCGGGTCGAGCGCGAGCGCCTCCAACAGGTCCAGCAGCGTGGTCCCCCCGGCCACCGCCCGCCGCTCTCCGTTCACCGTCACATCGATGGTGTCGTTCATCCGTTCAACTCCTTGAGCATCCGTCGCGCGGCGTCCCCCGGGTCGGCCGCATCCCAGAGCGCGCGGATCGCGGCGACGCCGTGCAGCCTCGCGTCCCTGACCTCCGACAGCCGCTCGGGCGTCATCCCCCCGATGGCGATCACCGGAAGGCCGAGGCCGGCAATTTCCCGCAGCCGCGCGGGCCCAAGCGGCTCCCGGTCGGGATGCGTGGCGGTTGGAAATACGGGCCCGACCAAAAGATAGTCGACGCCTCCGACCCGCGCGGCCTCTGCCTCACCCAAGTCGTGCACCGACTTGCCGATCCACCAGCTCGACTCGAGGCGGCGCGCCTCTGCTGGAGCGAGACTCGATCGCCCCAGTTGGACGCCCGCGGCTCGGGCGGCGAGCGCGACATCGAGGCGGTCGTTGACGAACAGGCGGGTCGGCGGGTAGTCGGAGAGACGGCTGGCCAAGTCGAAATGCTCCAGACCCGAGAGCGCGCGGCCACGCGCATGCAGCGCGAGCTCCTCGCCCCCGCCCGCCGCCAGCTGTGCCGCGATCTCCGCGAGGTCGGGCCGCCGGGCGATGCGCTCGTCGGTGATGGCGTGCAACCGGGGCAGCGCGGCGGGGGACCTCACGTGAACCGCTGGCCCGCCTGTGCGCCGCGGCCGCGCAGCCAGTCGGAGGCGGCCATGAGCGGCTTGCCCGCCGGCTGGACGTCTTCCACCGCCACCGCCCCTTGCGTGGTCGCTATCCGCAGTCCGTCGTCCGTCGTCTGTATCTCGCCTGGCGCGCCCCGGCCATCCACGACCCGGGAGCCGAACAGCTTGATCTCGCGGCCGTCGAGCTCGGTCCAGGCGCCCGGCTTGGGGTCGAGGGCGCGGATCACCCGTGCGACCCGCTCCGCCGGGTCGGTCCAGCGGATGCGGGCGGTCTCGCGCGTGAGCTTCGGCGCGTACGTCGCGCGGGCGTGCTCCTGGGCCCGCGGCCGCACGTTGTCGGTCTCGAGCAGCGCCAACGTTTCGACCAGGGCCTGCGCCCCCATCTCGGCGAGATGCCCGGACAGCTCGCCGCTGGTCACGTCGGGGTCGATATCGTGCGGGATCTGCAAAAGGATGGGACCAGAGTCGAGCCCCGCCTCCATCTGCATGATCGTGACGCCGGTCTGCCGCAGGCCGTTGAGGATGGCCCATTCGACCGGAGCCGCGCCCCGGAGCTCGGGCAGGAGCGAGGGGTGGACGTTGATCATGCCGGAGCGTGGGAGCGCGAGCAGGTCGGGCGGGAGAATGTGGCCATAGGCGACCACGACGCCGATGTCGGGCGCGAGCGCGCGGACGCGCGCCAGGAATTCGCCGTCGCTGGGTCGCGGGGGTTGCAGCACCGGCACGTCTTCTGCTGCGGCCGCCGTCTTGACGGGCGGGGGGACGGCGGTCGAGCGGGAGCGGCCCTGTGGCGCGTCCGGGCGCGTGACCGCGGCGACGACGTCGAACCCTTCACCCAGCAGCGCTTGAAACGAGGGGACCGCGAACTCGGGGGTCCCGAAGAAGACGATCCGCACGCTACAGCTCGCCCGCCGGCTCCGGGGTGACCTCCTTCAGATATCCGGAGTGCCCTTTGCGGGCTTTCTTCCACTTGGCGAGCAGCAATCCTCGCTTCACCGCGCTGAGGTGGTCGAGGAAGAGGACGCCGTCCAGGTGATCGATCTCGTGCTGCACGGCCCGCGCCTTGTAGCCGGACACTTCGGTGCGGTACGAGTGGCCGTCGCGGTCCAGGGCCTCGAGCGTGACACCGAGCGGGCGCTCCACCTCCCCGTAGATCTCGGGGATCGAGAGGCAGCCCTCCTCGGCGGCCTCCGCGACCTCGCTCGCGTGGACGATGCGCGGGTTGATCAGCACCAGCGGAGGCGGGCCGTCCTCTCCCACGTCGACGACCGCCACCCGCTGGGCGACGCCGAGTTGATTGGCGGCGAGCCCCACGCCCTTCGCGGCACGCATCGTCTCGAACAGGTCGTCCACCAGCCGGCGCACGGCGTCGTCCACTGTGACCACCGGGGTCGCCCGCTGGCGCAGGACCGGCGAGCCCAGCAGATGGAGCTTGCGGATCGTCACTGCGGCTTGGCTTCGACGGAGCGGTTCACGATGTTCGCGATGTTGGCGCGCAGCACGATGAAGCGCGACTCCCCGCTCTTCACGGTGACTTCGTCGTCCTTCAGGTGCACGACTTCACCGATGATGCCGCCCGAGGTCACCACGCGGTCGCCGCGTTGCAGCGAGGCGAGCAGCTGGCGGTGCTTGTCCTGCTGCCGACGCTGCGGGCGAATCAGCATGAAATAAAAGATCCCGATCAGCGCCGCGATCTGGAACAGGAACACGGTGAGCCCGCCCCCGGCGCTCTGGCCGGATGGGGCGAACAGGAGAGCGAGCGTGGCATGCGGGCTCATGCGGATCCCAGGTGCAGGTAGCGGCGGCGCCACTCCGCGGCCCACGGGCCGAAGGCGTTCCGTCGGATCGCAGCCCGCATGTCTGTGGCGAGCCGGATCAGGTAACGAACGTTGTGCAGCGACAGGAGCCGGAGCCCCAGCAACTCCTCCGCCACGAACAGGTGGCGCAGGTAGCCGCGCGAGAACGTCGTGCACGTCTCGCAGTCGCACGTCGCGTCGAGCGGCCGCGAGTCCTCACGATGCTCGGCGTTACGGATGTTCACCGGGCCGTCGGGCGTGAACGCCGAGCCGTTGCGGCCGTTGCGGGTCGGTGCGACGCAGTCGAACAGGTCCACGCCGCGCTCCACCGCCGCGACGAGATCCTCGGGGAACCCCACACCCATAAGATAACGGGGCACGGCGGGCGGCAGCCGGGACTCGAGCGCCCCGAGCAGGTCGTACATCAGCGGCTTCGGCTCGCCGACCGAAAGGCCGCCGATCGCGAGGCCGGTCCAGTCGCCGAGCGCCAGGATACGCTGCAGGCCTTCCGTCCGAAGCTCCAGATGGGTGCCGCCCTGTAAGATCGGCCATAACGTCTGGTTGCCCGACGTCTTCAGTTCTTCGTGCCGTTTCCCGCACCGCTCTAACCACCGCAACGTCCTTTCCATGGCGTCTCGAGCGGTCGGTTCGTCCGCGCCCCCCGGCACGACGTGATCGAACGCCATCGCGATGTCGGCGCCGAGGGTCCACTGGATCTCCGTGGCCCGCTCGGGGGTGAGGGTGCGCCGGCTCCCGTCCACGTGGCTCTGGAACTCGACGCCGTCCTCGTCCACGTGGCGGAACCCGGCGAGCGAGAAGACCTGAAAGCCACCGGAGTCGGTGAGCAGCGGGCGGTCCCAACCCATGAAGCGGTGCAGGGCCCCCAGTGCTTCGATCACCGCCTCGCCCGGACGCACGTGCAGGTGGTAGGTGTTGGCGAGCACCAGCGTCGCGCCCACGCTGCGCAGGTCGTTGGGCGAGAGGGCGCGCACGGTGCCCTGCGTCCCGACCGGCATGAACATCGGCGTCTCGACGGTGCCGTGGGGGAGGGTGAGGGTACCGGTGCGGGCCGCACCGCTCTCCGCTTCGATCTCAAACTCGAACATGGCCCCCCGGGGATCCCGGGAGAGTCGCACTACACCACCGCCATCGCATCACCATATGAATAGAACCGATATCTCTCTTTCACGGCTTCCCGATACCCGCGCATCACGTTCTCATAGCCCCCGAACGCGCACACCAACATTAGCAGCGTCGAGCGCGGCAGGTGGAAGTTGGTGAGCAGTCGGTCCACGGCGCGGAACGTGTACGGCGGGTAGATGAACAGCTGGGTGTCCCCCGTTCCCGGCCGGATGTGTCCGTGCTCGTCGGCACACGTCTCGAGCGTCCGCACCACGGTTGTCCCTACCGCCCACACGCGCCCTCCCGCGTCGCGCCTCCCGTTGATGAGCGCCGCCGCTGCTTCGCTCACCACGTACCCCTCCGCGTGCATCGGGTGGGTCGCGAGGTCGTCCGTGTCCACCGGCTTGAACGTGCCCGGGCCAACGTGGAGATCCAGCTCGGCGATGGCGACGCCCGAGTCGCGCAGGCGGGCGAGCAGCTCGGGGGTGAAGTGGAGCCCCGCGGTCGGCGCGGCCACGCTGCCGTCGTGCGCGGCATACACCGTCTGGTAGCGCTCGCGGTCCTCGGGTCGGGGTGGCCGTCGAATGTAGGGTGGGAGCGGCACCGTGCCGTATTGGGCGAGGGAGGCCCGGGCGTCGAGCCCGCCCACGAAGGTCACTCGCCGCAGCCCTCCGCCCAACACCTCGCCGATCTCCACCGCGCTGTCGGGACCGAAGGTGACGCGTCGCCCGGGCTTGAGCTTGCCGCCCGGATGCCCCATGGCGATCCATGTGCCGTCAGGCAGCTCGCGCACCAGCAGCAGCTCGGCTGCCGCTCCCGTCTCCCGTCTCCCGTGCAGGCGCGCGGGAATGACCCGGGAGACGTTCAGCACCAGCACATCTTCCGGGGCGAGCAGATCGACGAGATCCGGAAAGCGCGCGTGCCGGATACTCCCGCTCGCGCGATCCAGGCCGAGCAGGCGACTCGCCGCGCGGTCGGGGAGCGGGTCCTGGGCGATGAGCGAGGGGGGGAGCTCGTACTCGAAATCGGACGTGCGCATCGGGCGATTGCGGATTTCGGATTGTGGATTGCGGATTGGCAGGTCGGAGCTCGAATCCGCAATCCGCATTCCGCAATCCACAATCTAGCTGTCAAACATCGTCGGCTGTTCAGCGCCCTTGGGGGGAGTGAAGCCGAAATGCCGGTACGCGGACCCCGTGGCGCATCGGCCGCGCGGCGTGCGCGCGAGAAAGCCCTGCTGCATGAGGAACGGCTCGTACACTTCTTCGAGCGTACCGGGATCTTCGCCCACGGCCGCAGCGATGGTGGTGAGGCCCACGGGGCCGCCCTCGAACTGCTCGATGATGGTCTTCAGGATGCGGCCGTCCATGTCGTCGAGGCCGAATTCGTCCACGTCGAGCCGTTTCAACGCCTCGGCCGCGACCTGCGCGGTGATCTTGCCGCCGGCGCGCACCTGCGCGTAGTCCCGCACGCGCTTCAAGAGGCGATTCGCGACGCGCGGCGTGCCGCGGCTGCGGCGCGCGATCTCGGCGATGCCCGCCGCGTCCGCCGGGACGTCGAGGATGCCGGCCGAGCGGCCGATGATCTGCACGAGGTCGTCGGGCGGATAGTAGGCAAGTCGCTCCACCAGGCCGAACCGCGCGCGCATTGGGGGCGTCAGCAGGCCGAACCGCGTCGTTGCGCCGATCAGGGTGAACCGCTCCAACGCCATCGGGATCGTCTGGGCGTGGACGCCGTCGGCGATCCGGACGTCGACGCGGTAGTCCTCCATCGCCGGATACAGGAACTCCTCGAGGACGGGTCGCAGCCGGTGTACCTCGTCGATGAACAGGATATCGCCGGCCTTGAGCGAGGTGAGCATGCCGACCAGGTCGCCCGGCCGCTCGAGCACGGGGCCGGAGGTGGTGCGGATGTCGACACCCAGCTCCTTCGCCATGAGCAGGGCGAGGGTGGTCTTTCCCAAGCCCGGAGGGCCGAAGAACAGCGCATGGTCGAGGGGCTCGTGGCGTTGCTTCGCCGCGTCGATCGCGATCTGGAGGGATTCCTTTACCTTCGCCTGACCGACGAACTCGTCGAGCCGCGAGGGGCGGAGGGCGGCGTCGGTCAGGCGCTCGTCGGGGAGCGCGTCGGGGGTCGTGACTTGGGTGCGCGAGCGATCGGTCATGACATGCGCGGGCGGGCCCGCCACCGGACCGGCCGTGGGTCCCGCTCGAGCGCGTGGCGCGTATGGCAGCTGACGCACGCGTCCGTGGCCGCGGTCGCCGCGTCGGGCACCAGCGCGCGGTTGGTCGAGCCGCAGCGCGTACAGATCCACTCAGCGGTCGTCGCCATGCCTCATCCGTGGGTGAGCAGTTGCAGAGCCCGCCGCACCAGCGTCTCCGGGTCGCCCCCCCCACTAGTTGTGCCGTCCGCCGCGAGCGCCTGGCGCAACGCCCGATCCGCCTCGACCGTGGCGTAGCCGAGCTGCTCGAGGGCCTGGAGCGCCGCCGCAGCGGCCCCGCCGTCCGCAGCGGCCGCGGGCGCGCCCGCGGCGGCCGCCTCAAACTCGCCGAGCTTGTCGGCCAATTCAAGCGCCAGCCGCTCGGCGGTCTTCTTCCCGATGCCCGACACCGACGCGAGCAGGGCGATGTTCCGCTCGGTCACCGCCCGCACCCCGCGCTCCACTCCCAGGGCCGACAACAACGCGATGGCGATCTTCGGTCCCACCCCCGACACCCCGATGAGCCGCTGGAAGAAACGCCGGCCGGCCTCGTCGTGGAATCCGTACAGCGACCAGCCGTCCTCCCGCACCACCAGCTCGGTGGCGAGGCTCACGGTCTCGCCCACCGCCGGGAGCCGTTCCATCACCCCCAGGGGCACGACGATCTCGTAGCCCACGCCCCCCGTGGTCTGGACCATCACGCGATCGGCCTGCTTGGCCGCGAGCCGGCCCGACACGTGGGCGATCACGAACGCAGGATATGCGTGAGCGCCACGGCGACCCCGTCCGCCGCGTCGGCAGGCTTGGGCACGTCCTTCAGCCGCAGCAACCGGGCGACCATACCGCCAATCCGCTTCTTCGTCGCGCCGCCCGCTCCGGCGACGGTCTTCTTGACGGTGGCGGGCGGGTACTCCGCGATGTCGATCCCAGCCTGCTCTGCGGCGAGTAAGATGACGCCCCGGGCGTGACCGAGCACCAGCGTCGTGTGGACGTTCTTATGGTAGAAGACGTTCTCCAGGGCGAGCGCACCCGGGCGGTGGCGCGTAATGAGGTCCGTGATGTGCCCGTGGAGCTCGTGCAGACGACGCGGCAGCGGGCTTCGACCGGCGAACCGGATCACGCCGCACTCGATCAATCGCCCCATCCCGGAAGTGCCGTTCCCCGTTTCGATCACACCGTAGCCGGTGACCGACGTCCCGGGGTCGACGCCCAGCACCCTCACGCTACGCCGTCGCCGCCGCCAGCGCCTCGGCGTCGATGTCGAAGTTCGCGGAGACCTTCGCGACGTCGTCCATCTCTTCGAGCGCTTCGATCAAGTGCAGCAGCTGCTTCGCGTCCTTGCCGTCCACCTTCACGGTGCTCCTCGGGATCATCGCGATCTCGGCCGTGTGGATCGGGATCTGCTTGGCTTTGAGCCGCTCGGTGATCTGGTGCAGCTGGTGCACCGGGCCGGTGATGACGAAG
>DATHGL010000280.1:0-18852 GCA_035317625.1 Gemmatimonadales bacterium
CCCCGCGCAACCGCGTCCGCGGCGGCGCGGCGGATCCCGCTGCTCAAGCCGTAGACGCCGCCGGTGACACACAGGGGCTGGAGCGGCTCGTCGCTGATGGACTGCACGTCGCCCGCCCCATCCCGGCTCACGTACACGGGAGACTCGTCGTCCACGTACGGCGTCACAACGAGCACCATATCGACGCCCTCCCCGAGGTGACGCTCGGTCGCCCGACCCACCACCCGCCAATCCGCGGGCCGCATCACCGTATCGACCATACTGCAGAAGACCGGGCCCGGCGGCACCGCCCTCAGACCCTCGGCGAGCGTGTGCAGCGACGAGGGGGTTCGACACTCCACGACGGTAAGGGGCGGTCCGAACCGGCGCCCGTCCAGCAGGCGCCTCACGGCGGGAAAATCGGCACGCACGGCACACGTGAGACTGTGACACCCCAGCTCCGCGAGCGTCTCGAGCAACCCCACGATTTGGGGCCGGCCGGCCACCTCCACCAGCGGCTTGGGCAGGAGAATTCCGCCGGCGGCAAGCCGCGATCCTTCCCCTCCCGCCAGGATCAGCCCGTGCATGTCAGGCGAGCAGCGGTTCGATGTCCGGTAAACGATGGATCCGCGCGGTGGGAGCGAGCCCGGCGGGTGCCGCCCGCTCGCGCGGCGCGAGCCAGCAGGTCCGGATCCCGAGGCCCATCGCCCCGCGGATGTCCGCCTCGAAGTTGTCGCCCACCATCCAGGCGCGTTGTGCCGGCGCCCGGAGGGCAGCCAGCGTGTGCGCGAAGATCCGCGGGTCCGGCTTGCTCCACCCGACGAGCGCGGAGTCGCTGACCGCCGCGAACAATCCTGCCAGTCCGAGCTCTTCCAAACACGGCAGCAGGTTGCCGGTAAAGTTGGACACGATCCCGAGCCGGTAGCGCCGGGCGAGCCGCTCCAAGACCGGGAGGTTGCGCGTCACGACGGCCACCGCGTCGTCGTGGAATGGCCGGGCGAGCAGGGCAGGGTCCACGCGGTCGGGCAAGAGCCCCGCGAGCAGGCCGGCCTGCGCGTCGATGGCAGCGCGGAACCCGAGCCTGCGAATCTCGGGGAGACGCGCGATCGCGTCGTCGGACGTCTTGAAGATGGGGTCGAACGCCGCGAAATCCAGGGTGCCGCCCGCGGCGCGATAGGCGGCGTGGTAGCGGGGACTCCATTGCACGCCGTCGGCGTCCAGCGTGCCGCCGAAGTCGAACAGCACGACCTCGGTCGATGACTTAGTGGCGATTGTGCGCCGAGGGCTCGTGTGCGTCCATCTTCCCGGGCATGGACATCGGCTTCCCCGCCATGTGCATCATGTCGTGCCCGCCCCCGAGACGCATGTAGTGCCGGTAATCCGCCTGGTACAGTGCGCCGCGCGGGTCCGCGGCCGGCCACTCGACGCCGTGGTCGGGCACGAACAGCCCACCAATCACACCCATCCCTCCGTCCGGAATCGGCTGGCCGGTGGGATTGTCGTAGGATACGATCACCCGGTAGCGGTGCTGCGGCACGATGTGCATGCCGAGGCGGGTCCAACCGTACAGCATGGCGATCGGGACCGACGCGATGTGACCACCGGAGTCTGCGACGGGCGCAGCGCGGTAGATCGTGTCGTCGGTCGTCGCGTCCACGAACTCGATCAGACGACCGTAGTCGTGCATGTGCCCGCCCAGCCCGACGATCGTACCCGGCACGGCGGGGCTGCCCTCGTAGGCGCGCGACGAGCGCCCCGGCGGGAGCGTGAACGACTTGTCTCCGACGGGGAAGGCCACGTCCATCTGCCAGGGGGACGCATGGAACAGCGGCCACGGCCGGCCCCCTGGCGTGAACCGCATCACCAGCCGCACACGCGCCTGGTGGTAGGCCGTCGGCGTCAGGTTCTCCACCATGGCGTTCGCCACCACACGTTTTCCACGCAGCAGCGGCAGCCCGAACAGAAGGCGCGGCAGTTGCACCGCGCCCGTCTCGTGTCCCGCCGCGAGCAGGCGGCGTGAGATCGGGAGAAACAGCTCGCGGTGATCGGGGTCGATGAGATTGAAGTGATGAATCAGCTTGTCCGGGAGTTTGGCGCCCGCGCTGTCGATGACCGCCACCTGGAATCCATAGATGAACCCCGTCTCCGGAATGTCGAGGGTCGCGACTGGAGGCTGCACGATCGCGTGATGCGGCGTGTTCGCGGGCAGGTCCATCGGCGCGAGGTCAATCACGAGCGCGCCGTCGCCATCACGGAAGATGCGCGAGCCCGGCGCGTCCGCAGGCGGTGTCGGGCCGCGGCCGTCGCCGGCGACGAGAACAGCGAAGAGGGCGAGCAGCAGGCGGTTGGTCATGACAGGAGAGAAGTGTAACCGCGCGGCACGACCGGGTGCAACGGATCGGACGCGGTCAAGTCCGTCCGAAAGTCAAACGGCCCCGGCGAGCCGGGGCCGCTTTCGCGTCGCGACGATCCCGCGCGGTTACTGAACCGTGATCGTGATGTGCATGCCCAGCGCGACGTGGGGCATGCAATAGCCCTTGTAGGTGCCCGCCGGGGCGCCCGCAAAAGCAACGTCGTACTTCTCGTTCGGCTGCGTGACAAACGGCCCGGTGAGATCGCCCATCGGGTTCGGCATTCCCTTCTTCAGGGCCTCCAACCCGCCCTTGGGGATCGAATCGCCGTAGAACGCCACGTTGTGCGGGCCACCGGATACGTTGACGAACCGGACGGTCGAGCCGGCCTTGATCGTGAGCTTGTTCGGCTCGAAGGCCGCCTGGCTGGTGCCATTGCCGGTCATCTTGACTTCGACGATGGCGCCGGCAGGCTCGGCCGTGACTGCGGCACTGGACGGGGCGGCGGGCGGGGGCGTCGCGGCCTCCGCCTGGGACGCCGCCGTTTTCCTCTCGCCGCCGCACGCGACAGCGCCGAGCGCGACGAGCGTGGTGAACAGGGTCAACCGCATTGCAGACTCCTCCGGTGCGATGTCGGGATAGGGCTTGTGAACGCGTTCACAATATATCGGGGCACCCCCAAAACGGGAGTCCTCGAGAACCGGCGCCAGCCGTTGCGCTTTGGTACCACCTCGACGACACTGATGCCCATGCCGGACCCGGCCGAGCCCTTCATCCCCGCGCCAGACCTGGCGCGCCGTCTCGACGCTGGTGACCGCGTGCAGCTGCTCGACGTGCGCACACCGGAACGGGTCGCGCAGGGTCGCGTCACGTTGGGTGCTACGCTCGACTTCCACGCCATCCCGGCATCGGAGATGTACCGGCTCGCCACTCTCGAGCCGCTGCGGCTCGACCCGGCCGCCCCGGTCGCCGTGATCTGTGGGCACGGCAACTCGAGCAAGCAAGCCACCCGGTTCCTGCGCGAGCACGGCTTCGAGGCGTACTCGGTGACGGGCGGCATGGCCGCGTGGGAAACAGTCTACCTGCCGCGCCGCCTCTCCCCCACCCCGTCGCTCGAGCACGTGATCCAGGTGGACCGCGTGGGCAAAGGAGCTCTCTCCTATCTGCTGGTGAGCGACGGCGACGCCGTCATCGTGGACCCGGGCCGTCACCTCGAGCCGTACGAGGCCGTGCTCCAAAGCCTCGACGCCACGGCAGCGGCCGTGGTCGACACCCACATGCACGCCGACTACCTGAGCGGCGCCCGTGCCGCCGCCGCGCGCTGGCACGTCCCCTATTTCGTGCACCCCGACGACGCCCGCTCCCCCTACGACGGCGCCGACGGCCGCCTCGCGTACCAGCCGCTCACCGACGGCGACACGATCGCCGTGGGCCGGGCGACGCTCCGGGCGGTGCACGTCCCGGGGCACACACTCGGCAGCATCGCGCTCGTCGCCGACGAGACCTTGGCGCTGACCGGCGACTTCCTGTTCGTGCAGTCGGTGGGGCGCCCCGACCTGGGCGGTCAGCGTGAGGTGTGGGCGGCGCGGCTGTGGGACAGCCTGGAGCGCGCGCGGCGCGAGTGGCCGGGGGATCTGCTCGTCCTCCCGGCGCACTACGCCGGTGAGCGTGAGCGCCGCGCGGACCGGAGCGTTGCGGCACGGTTCGACGTGATCGCGGCGACGAACGAGCCCGCGACGATCCAGGATGCGGGCGCGTTCCTCGCCTGGGTGGCTGGGCACGCCTCGACGCCGCCGGCGAGTTACCGCACGATCAAGCTCGCCAACCTGGGACTGCTGGACGTCTCGGACGCCGACGCCGAGATCCTGGAATTCGGACCGAATCAGTGCGCGATAGAATAGCCGCACGCCGCAAGCCTTGCGGCTATCCTGCGGGCGCCTGCAGCACGACGTACACCCAATCCGTTCCGCCGAGCGTGTGCATGCCGTAGGGGACTCCGGCGGGGATGTGGACCAGATCGTTGGCCGAGACCTCGATCCGGTCGCCGTCCAGGACCATCACGCCGCGGCCCGCAATCGTGAAGATCAGAATCCCGGTGTCGTCCTCCGCCGAGATCGGCACGGCGGCCCCCGGCTCCATGACGGTGTGCTCGAAGCTCAGGCCATGCAGCATGCCGGGGAGATTGAGAACGGTGTGGCGACGCAGCTC
Organism: Gemmatimonadales bacterium; assembly: GCA_035317625.1. Classification (GTDB taxonomy): domain Bacteria; phylum Gemmatimonadota; class Gemmatimonadetes; order Gemmatimonadales; family GWC2-71-9; genus AG41. Next base: position 4,539 of record DATHGL010000280.1, read on the forward strand.
GTCTGCGGTGCAGGGCAACTTCACGAGGCGGCGGTACGTGTAGCGCGGCACGATTCCCCATCCAGTAGGGCGCGGCAGCCTTACGCGGAGGGCGCTGCGGCGCCCTCAAAATGGGCTCGGCGGGCCGCCTGTGCAAGCCATTGGGCGCCAAGCGTCTCTCATGGCGTCCCTCACAGGAACCGTCGCCCATGCAGTCAGTACGTCCGTTCCTCGGGTTGCTTTGTGCGCTCGCGCTGCCGGTAGTGCCGACGGCGGCACAGGGCTGGATCGAGCCGATGCACCCCTTTCCCGTCTCGCGCGGCGCGATCGCAAAGATCCGCAGCGCCGTGCAGATCAGCGTAAGCGGCCGCGCGGCGCGCGTCACCGTGGAAGAATGGTTCCGGAACGCGAGCGCGCAGCTCGACGAGGCCAGCTATCTCTATCCCTTGCCCGGCGAGGCCGTGTTCAGCGAGTTCTCCCTGTGGCAGGGCGATCGCGAGCTCAAGGGCGAGCCGATGGACGCCGCGGATGCCCGCGCGATCTACGAAGAGATCGTGCGCCGCAGGCGCGATCCCGCGTTGATCGAGCTCGCAGGGCACGGTCTCCTGCGCGCGCGGGTGTTCCCCATCGGCCCCGGCGAGACTCGCAAAATCACGCTGCGCTACACCCAGGTGCTCGATCGCGTGGGTGACGCAGCGCGGTTCCGCTACACCGCCGGCACCGGGCCCGGCACGACGGCCTCCTGGAGCTTCCGGATGCAGGTGGACAGCGCCGCCCGGTTCGGCGATCCATACTCGCCGACCCATCAGGTGACGTCGACCCGCAACGGCGACCGCCTCGAGGTCACGCTCGCCGACTCGGGCGCCCGTGGCGATCTCGAGCTGTTTCTACCGCTCACACGCGGCCTCGTGGGAATGTCCCTCGTCACCAGCCAGGCGGTCGGGGAGGACGGGTTCTTCATGCTGCTCCTCGCGCCGGGGCGGGCAGCCCAGACGCCCGCAGTGCCCCGCGATCTCGTCGCCGTGCTGGACGTGTCGGGCTCGATGTCGGGCGAAAAGCTCGACCAGGCGCGGGCGGCACTGGAGCACCTGCTCGGCACCCTCCGCTCGGCCGATCGGTTCCGCGTGATCACGTTCGGGGGCGGGGTGCGTCGCTACGCCAGCGGGTGGACGGTCGCGTCCAGCGACAGCGTCCGCGCCGCCCAGGAGTGGGTGCGCCGCCTCGATACCGACGGCGGCACCAACATCGCAGGCGGGCTCGCGGAGGCATTCGCCGAGCCGCCGCGCGACGGCGCGCTCGGGGTCGTCGTGTTCCTGACGGACGGTCTGCCCACTATCGGCGAGACGGACCCGGAGCGCATCGCCGAGCAGGCGGAGCGCGGGCGCGGACCATTCCGGGTCTTTGCCTTCGGGATCGGGTATGACGTGAACACGTACTTGCTCGATCGACTCACGGAGCGGGCGCGTGGGGTCACCGAGTACATCCAGCCGGGCGGTGATATCGAGCGAGCGGTGGGCGCGCTGGCGGCTAGAGTCTCCTCCCCCGTGCTCACCGACCTCGCCCTGCGGGCGGACGGCGTCGAGCTGTACGACCTGCAGCCCCTGAGCCTGCCCGATCTGTTCGGGGGAGACGAGCTGGTGCTGTTCGGGCGATATCGGGGAGAGGGGAGAGGGGAGAGGTCTGTGACGGTGACGGGACGCAGAAACGGGCACGACGAGCGGTTCTCCACCGCAGCGCGCTTCGGGGGCGAGCCGTCGGGCGCCGACTACGTTCAGCAGCTGTGGGCCGCGCGGAAGGCGGGCGCGCTCTCGAGCGACATCCGACTCCACGGGCCGAATCCCGAGACCGTGAGCGAGCTCAAACGGCTCGCGTTGCGCTACGGTATCCTGACGGAGTACACGTCGTATCTCGTGCAGGAGCCGGGCGCCATGGCGCGCCCGATGCCGCTGCCGGCGACCGCCCCGCGCGATCAAGCGGGTGTGGGCGCCGTCCAACGCTCCGAGAACGCTCGCAAGCTCGCGGGTTCGCTGAGCCTCGAAGCGGTCGTCACGGGCGTCGCCGCTGCCTCCGGCGCGCCGACCCCGGGGCAAGCGGGCCGAACCCAACGCGTCGGCGGCCGGGCGTTCGTTCTGCGCGACGGTATCTGGACGGATATCGCGCACGGCGATTCGCTACCCGTGGTGACCGTGGCGCCGTTCAGCGATGCGTACTTCGCCCTGCTCAGGGCGCTCCCAGAGGTGGTGCGAGCCGCCGCGCTCGAGCCGGCGGTGCTGGCGGCCGGGCGCCGCGTGAGCATCAAGATTGCGGACGGGGGCAGGACGACTTGGACGGACGGCGAACTGGAGCGGCTCGTGAGGGAGTTTCGGGGATGACGCGAACGCGGAAGTGGGAACGCGGAACGCGGAACTGCACGGGAAGATTCGTGGAGCCAGGCAGTGCTGTTCCGCGTTCCGTGTTTCGCGTTCCGCGTTGACGTCGATGCCCCAGGACCTCGCGGACGTCTACCGCACCACGTACCGCGCGCTCGTGCGGTTCCTGTACCGCAAGGTGTGGGACGCTGAGCGCGCGGAAGACCTCGCCCAGGAGGCGTTCGCCCGAGCGCTGGTGCACAAACCGACGAATGCGCGGGGGTGGCTGTTCATCGTGGCGGCAAACATGGTGCGAGACGAAGCGCGACGCGCGGCGCGGGAGCGACGGCACCTGACCCTCCTCACGGCCGAGTCGCAGGCGACCGTGCCGCCCTCCGACGAAGCGCTGCATGTCGAGAACGAGTGGACGCAGGTGCGGACGGCGCTCGAGCGGCTCACGCCGCGCGACCGCGAGGCGCTGCTCCTGTGGGATTCCGGGTTATCGTACGATGAGATCGCCGCCCAAACGGGCCTGGCGCTTGGGGCGGTCGGCACGACGCTGGCGCGGGCGCGGCGGCGGCTGGTGGAAGCCTACGAGGCGGGAACGAAGGGTGAACATGTCGCACGTGGATGACGGTACGCTGCACGCGTACTTGGACGGCGAGCTGTCGCCGCCGGAGGCCCAGGGCGTCGCGGGGCATCTGGCGCAGTGCCCGGGATGCCGCGGCCGACTCGAGGAAGAGCGCGCCGTGATCACCCGCGCCACGAAGCTGCTCGGGCGGGCGGCGCCGCCGGACCGCGTGCTGCCGCCGTTTCGGCCCCGAGACGTGAAGCCTCTGGCGCGGCTGTGGTGGAAGGCCCGCCTCCCCCTCGCTTGGGCAGCCACCGTCGCGCTGGCGCTGGGGATCGGCATGTACGTGGGCGGACCGTCAGGCACTCATAGGGTACCGGCCGCGGAGCCGCGCCAGCCTCGCGCGGACGCGGCGATGAAAGCGCGTCGGGAGACGGTCGCCGCCCTGAGCATGCGCGACGAGATCGCCGCCTCGACCGAGGGGAAACGGGCCGCGGCGAAACCGGCAGCGCCTTCGATATCCGGCACGGTGAGCCTCGGGGACGGACGGTATGTGCTGAAGGGACCCCCGGTCAGCGTGGACAGCGCTCGGCTCCTCCTCGACGCGGATCCGCGGGAGGTGCCCAATCTCCCGATCCGCGGCATTTACCGAGCGCGCCTGCTCGGCTACTCCGCGGTGGTCGTCGTCGAGCAGGCGCTCGATGCGAGCACCGTCATCGAGGTCATCAGCGGACGCCGGGTCCCGGTCGCGCTCGAGGCCGCCGTGGCCACCGGGGCGGGAGTAGAGCAGGCCGATACACCGAGTGCGGGCGCGCGGGCGCTGCTGGGTCGGAACGCCGACGTACCGGCGGCGGTCCCGCCACCGTCCCCGCTGCCACGCGCCAGGCGACCCGCCGCCGACCTCTTCCTCGACATCCGGGGACCACTCTCCGTCGATTCACTCGCCGCGTTACGGCGCCTGTTGCAGCCGCTGCGGCCTTAGCCGTGGCTTGGGAAGGCCTCGAGCGCGTCGGGCGCGTCGCTCACTACTGCACCGTGATCGTCCCGTGCATGCCGGTCGGAGGAGTGCCGTTGAACCCGTGATTCTTGCAGTAGTAGTTGTACGTGCCGGCGTTCATGAATTGGTGGGAGGCCGTCCCCGCAGCGAGGGCCATGTCATATGTATCCGCCGACCCGGTCGCGCTCGTTACTGTGTGTGCGCCGCCACCCCCATTCTCCCACGTCACCGTTGTGCCCGCCGCGACGGTGAGACTCGCAGGGCTGAACTGCAGACTCCCGATCGTACAGACCTTCGTCGCCGTCGGCGTGCAAGCGCTCCCACCACCGCCGTACGGCGACGTCGAACCGCCGCACGCGGCGAGCAGTACGACTCCCGCCGCCCCTAGTGCCAGAAACATTACCATCGACCGCATTGAGCCTCCGCAGTGGTGCGTGGGACGGCGACCCGCTGTATGACGGGTGCTTACTACCCTGAGAGACGCCATTGGGGTCGCGCCCGGAAGTGTCAGAGAATGATGGAGGGGCCCGCACGCGAGTTAGTGCCGCTCGCGCTCCAGCGTGTCGGCCGCGAGTCGCGGTGAGAGCATCGGGTAGCGGGCGCCGAACCAACCGATGGAGAGCAGGAACAGCCCGCCGAACAGCAGCGTCACGCCCACTTCTGGAACGCCGATCGCCGGGTCCGCGCCGCCGTTGATGGATGGAACGATCTCGAGGTAGCGCTCGAGCCACACGCCGATGAGGCTCGCCAGCGCGAACGTCACGAGCGTGGGCGCATGCTTCTTCGGTCGCACGCCCAGCAGACCGACAAAGGGGATGACGAACACCAGCAGGAACACCGCGATCCCGACGGGCTTCCACGGGCCGATGAGCCGGTAGAAGATGAAGAACGTCTCCTCGGGCAAGTTGCCGTACCAGATCACCAGGAACTGCGACCACATCAGGTACGCCCAGAACACCGTGAACCCGAAGCACAGCTTCGCGAGGTCGTGCTGTTGCTTGATGGAGAAGAGCTCGCCCATGCCCATCCGCCGCCGCACCGCGAGCACGAGGACCGCGAGCGCCATCAAGGCCGCGAGGAAGCTCCCCATGAAGTAGAACGCACCGTACAGGTTGCTCACCCACTTGTGGGCGAGCGACATCACCAGATCGAACGCCAACAGGCTGTATCCGAACGCGTAGCCGACCACGAGCAGCGCCGCCTCGCGCGCGATCGCATCCCGCCCTTCGAGGCGGTCGGCGGGCCGGCCGTCGGCGAGCTCTCGGATGTCGGGTGCCATGTCGTGGCGCACGAACCGCCACGACAGCCAGGTCAGCAGCACATAGATCGCGGCGTTGCGGGGGAAGAAGAACTTCGTCGTCAGCCAGCCACCGATGTCAGGGCGTGGCTCGTGCAGCCACGCGAAGATGTGCGTCCGGCCCGCCACCAGCCCCAGATACAGGACGAGCGACACGACCAGAAACGCCGCTCCTGCCTCGGCGAGCCGGATGACGAGTCCGGACCAGTGTCCCTTGGCGAGCTTCTGGGTGGCGGCGAACACCACCAAGCCCTGCGCCAACCCGGTCCAGAACATGAAATTGACGTGCCAGGACTGCCAGGCACGCGCCGCGCCGCCCCCGGCGAGCACCCACAGGAATGTCGCCGCGCCCACCACGGCCAGCACCGCCCCCGCCAGCGCGACGCTCCCCGCCGGGAACTGCCGCGCCTTCTGCGCGAGCTCCGCGCGCGACACGACTGCCGCGCTCATCGTCTCGCTCCTGCGCCTTTCGCGTCGACCTGCAACGTGCGCACGTAGTTCACGAGGTCCCAGCGATCGCTGCCGCGCACCTTGTCTCCGTACATGGGCATCAGCCCGCGACCCATCACCTGACCGCTCACAATGACCGCGTAGATGTAGCCGTCCGTTCGCCTGGCGATGGTGTCGTTGACGAGCGAGCGGACGCCGAAGAACGGTCCGCCCGCCGCCGAGGAGATGGGACCGTCACCGCGACCGGTTGAGCCGTGGCACACCAGGCAATAGGTCTCGTATGCGAATCGGCCGCGGTTGATCGACTCCGACGTACGGGTGCGGACATTCACGAGTCGGTCGGCCGTCTGCAGGTTCATCAACGCTTCCGCCCCGGTCACCGGCACCGTGCCCGGCACGGGCGGAATCGGCCGCGCGTACGGCTTGATGCTCCGCTGATGTCGCATGGTGGCGAACCAACCCACCCGGTGCACCACGTCGTCCGGGTTGCAGCCAAGGGCGGCAAGGGCGGCAAGGGCGGCAAGGGCGGCACGCGATCTACGCACGGCGCACCTCGTCGGCTCCGGCGCCACGCAGCAGCGATTCGATCTGGCCCGCCCCAGCCGGCTCGCACGGGACGAAGATCCCGAACTTGTCGTTCGTGAAGCGCGGGTCGTAGGCGATCGTCCCCTGCCGCCGCGCGGCGAACAGCGCGTTCAAGGCGATCCCGAGAATCGTCGATAAGGCGCCGAACAGGATGGTCATCTCGAACATGATCACGACATACGGCGGGATCGAGCCGATCGGCTTGCCGCCGACCACGAGCGGCCAATCGTACGACATGTACAGCGTGAGCCAGGCGCCGACGGCGCAACCCGTGATTCCACCGATCAGCGTGAACATCCGAACGGGGCTCACCGGCTGCTCCAGCGCATCCTCGATCTCGTGCCGGGGGATCGGCGAATACACGGTGAAGTCCGTGTGACCGCCCCGGCGCAGCTGCCCGATCGCGTCCACCGTGGCGTCGAGATGGCCGAACACGGCCAGGACGCCCGGCGTCGGCGGTGGGTGGAAGATGGCGGCCAGCGGGTTCGCGACCCTCAGGAGGCCCTCGCCTTGCCGCGCTGCGGCACGGGCAGCACTTCTTTCACCTCGGAAATCGAAACGGCGGGGAAGTTCTTCACGAAGAGGAGGAACCACATGAAGAACCAGCCGAAGCTGCCGGCCATGATGCCCCAGTCGGCCCAGGTCGGGTTGTAGGTGGCGTTGGCAAACCGCTCGAACGGCTCGCCGGCGAGCGATTCGACGATGATCACGAAGCGCTCGAACCACATCCCGATGTTCACGAAGATCGAGATGACGAACAACGCCTGGATGCTGGTGCGGATGTTCTTGCGCCACAAGAGCAGCGGCAGGAACGCGTTGCAGATGATCATGGTCCAGCTGGCCCACCAGAACGGCCCGAACGCCCGGTACCAGAACGCGGCCCGCTCGGCGGCGTGGCCGCCGAACCACGCGGTGAAGTACTCCACGCAGTAGGCGTAGCCCACGATCATGCCCGTGAGCAGGCACAGCTTCGCGAGGTTCTCGAAGTGGTGGACGGTGATCAGGTCTTCCAGATGAAACAGCTTCCGGATTGGCACGAGCAGCGTGATGACCATGGCGACGCCCGAGTAAATCGCGCCCGCGACGAAATACGGGGCGAAGATCGTCGCGTGCCAGCCCGGCACGATGGCCATCGCGAAGTCCCAGGACACCACGCTGTGCACCGAGAGCACGAGGGGCGTCGCGAGCGCGGCGAGATAGAGGTAGCCGCGCGTGTAGTGCCGCCACTGCTCGTTGGTGCCGCGCCAGCCGAGCGACGTGAGCGCGTACAGCTTCTTGCGCCATCCCGTGGCCACGTCGCGCACCGCGGCGATGTCGGGGATCAATCCCATGATCAGAAACACCGTCGACACCGTGAAGTACGTCCCGATCGCGAACTCGTCCCAGATGAGCGGCGACTTGAAGTTGGGCCACAAGCCGCGCTCATTGGGATACGGAATGAGCCAGTAGAAGTACCACTGACGGCCGATATGAATCAGCGGGAACAAGCCCGCCGTCATCACCGCGAACACCGTCATCGCCTCGGCGGTCCGGTACACCGCGGTGCGCCATGCGGAGCGGAACAGAAAGAGAATCGCGGAGATCAGCGTGCCGGAGTGCGCGATGCCAACCCAGAACACGAAGCACGTGATGTAGACCGCCCAGTACACCGGGTGCGAATAGCCTGCGAGCCCCAGGCCGTAGCGCAGCAGGAACACCAGGCACACCACGCCCACGCCGAGCAACGCCACCGCGGTGCCGAGCAGCGCGAAGTAACCCTTCCCCGGGCTGCCCAGCGTGCGCGCGATGGCCCGGGTGACGAAATCGTACGTGACGCGGGACGGGTGGGTCTCGGCCATCCGCTCAGGCCTCCGCCACGGCGCCGTGCACGACCTTCGCCAGATAGGTGATCGCCGGTTGGGTGTTGAGGCCCGCAAGCACGTGATACCCCCGCGGATCCTGGGCCAACGCCGCGACCCGCGACGTCTTGTCGTGCAAATCGCCGAACACGATCGCCTCCGAGGGGCAGGCCTGCGCGCAGGCGGGCGTGATGTCGCCGTCCTGGACGTTTCGGTCCTCGAGACGCGCCCGGTTTTGCGCGCCGCGGATCCGCTGGACGCAGAACGTGCACTTCTCCATCACGCCCTTCTCCCGCACCGTGACGTCGGGATTGAGGAGCATGTTGAGCGGGTCGGGCCAGCTCTCCCACTCCCCGCCCGGCTCGGCGTAGTTGTACCAGTTGAAGTAGCGGACCTTGTACGGGCAGTTGTTGGCGCAGTAGCGCGTGCCGACGCAGCGATTATAGACCTGCCCGTTGAGCCCGTCGGGCGTGTGGTACGCCGCGTACACCGGGCACACCGGCTCGCAGGGTGCGTTGCCGCACTGCTGGCACAGCATCGGCGTCACCACGGCACCGACGGGACGATCCCCCCCGCCCCCCCCGCCCCTCGTGTAGTAGCGCTCGATCCGGAGCCAGCTCATCTGGCGACGGCGCGTCACCAGCTCTTCACCCACCGTCGCGAGGTTGTTTTCGGCATAGCACGCGGTGACGCAGGCGGAGCAACCGGTGCACTTCGCGAGGTCGATGGCCATCGCCCACCGTGGATGCTCGCCGGCGTAGTTCCCGAGCGAGGCCTTCTCGTGTTGCGCCTCCGTCCACGCGTCAACCGCTTTGCGGGCGTAGCGCGGCACCTCCTCCTCGGCGAACGGGTGCGCTCCGCGCTTCAATTCCCGCGCCTTGGTGAGGGGCAGCACCTCGATGATGCCCTGCCCCTGCTCGCGCGCGTCGCCTTCGACGGTGGCCAAGCGGCGATGATCGCCCGTCTTCGTGACCGTGACGGCGACCGCGAACGCGCGCCCCCCGAAATCCGTTGGCTGGTCGCTCAGAAGCTCGAATGCGTTGAACGAGCGATCCTTGGCATAGCGGCCGTACGCCTTGTGCCCCTGCCCCGTGGGCACGGCCAACACGTCGGGGCGGACACCCGGGGTGATCCACGCGGGCGCGCGCACGGCACCATGCGGAGACGTGAGGAGCAGAATGTCCCCGTTCGCGACCTGCCACCTGGCCGCGGTGTCAGGGTGCACTTCGACCCAGCCGTGCCACGTGATCTTCGAGACCGGGTCGGGGAGCTCCTGGAGCCACGGCTTGTTCGCGCCCCGGCCGTCGTACAGCGCGGTCGAGGGGAAGGCGATCAGCAGATGCTCTTCCGATGCGCCTCCCGAGCCGGCCAGGCCGCCCACGAGCTGCGCGATCCCGGGAACGAGCCGCACGCTCTGCGCAGACGCGTCCGCGTAGACGCCGCCGTGCTGCAGCGCGTCGTTCCAAAAATCATCGAACCCGCGGCCGCGGCCGTACCGCTGATGCAGCGTCCGCCAGTGGATCTGCAGGTACTCCTTGAAGGTGCTCGCACTGCCGGAGGCTTGGAGGAGTACGTCGCCGGTGTGACGGGTGTTCGGAAACACGGGCTGCATCACCGGCTGCTGCAGCGCGTACGCGCCGGCGCGGGGCCGTGAATCGTTCCACTGCTCGAGCGGATGCAGGTCCGGCAGGATCAGGTCCGACGCGGCAGCCGTCTCGTCCAGGTAGGAGGAAAAGCTCACCTTGTAGCCGACCCGGGCGAGCCCCTGGGCGAACGCGGCCGGCAGCGAGTGTCCGGGATTCGCGCCGTGCACGAGCAGCACCGCGACCTTTCCCGCGCTCATGTCCCCGACCAGGTCGGTCAACTGCTTGAACGAGCCGGCCCCTTGGAGGGCGTGGTTCGGTCCGAACTTGACCGTTTTCCCCACCTGCCCCGCGACGTAGTTCAGGAGGTTCACCGCCGCCGCGAGCACATGGGCGCCGCTCCCGTATTGCGTCGCCACGCCACCCGCCACCGCCAGCCCGCCCTTCGATGCGGCAAACTCCCGTGCCAGCCGCCGGACATCGCGCGGCTCCATCCCCACGAGCGGCGCCACCTGCTGGGGCGCGGGGAGCAGCCGCTCGAGGCCGCGCGCATCCGCCGGCGTGGCGGCCAGCCGCTCGGCCACAATGACCTGCGCCATGGCGAGGGCCAGCATGAACTCCATCCCCGGCTTGGCCGGGATCCATTCGTCGGCGCTCATTCCGGTGAGCGACAGGCGCGGGGCGACGGAGACGAACTTGGCCATCGACCCGTCCCGCCCCGACTCGAAGGCGTGGGCGCGCGTGAAGCCATTCTGGTAGCCGACCGGGGAGAGCCACGTCTCCATGAAGTCGGCGCCGAAGGACACGATGTAGCGCGCGTTGGCAAAGTCGTGCCAGGGGATGGCCGGTGTGCCGAACGTGAGACGGTTGCCCTCGCGCAGCGCCTCGAACGCGAACGGCTCGTAGGTGACGTGCCGGCCGCCGACCTGTTTCATCCAGGCGTCGACCAGCTCGCCGAACGACCCGCTCTCGAGCCCGGTGACGAACGCGATCCCCTTGCCGCGCGCCTCCTTCACCTTCGCCTGCAGTCGGCCGATCGCGTCCTCCCAGGACACCTTCTGCCACTCGCCGCTCGGGCCGCGGACCATCGGATCGGTGACCCGGTCGGGGTTGTAGAGCCCCTGGAGCCCCGCCTGGCCGCGCGAGCACAGCCGTCCCTGATTGATCGGTGACTCGGGGTTCCCTTCGAGCTTGATCACACGACCTTCGCGAACCTTGGCGTGCAACCCGCACCCGGCCGCGCACTCGCGGCACGTGGTCGCGTAGTAGGTGGCGGTCCCGGGAACCTGGTTCTCGGGCGGCACGACGTAGGGGACGAGATGCTCGATCGGCTCGGGGCCGATGTCGCACGCCGACGCCGCGGCGGCGGCGCCGCCCGTCGCGCCCAGGACTGTCAGGAACCGTCTGCGCTCCATCTGGTCGCGCCTCAGTAGTGACACAGGGTGCAGTCGCGGGAGACGTTACGCTGCACGTGGCAGTTGATGCACCAGCCCATCTTGAGCGTGGCGACCTGGTACACCTGCGGCATGCCGCGCACGTCGCCGTGGCAGGTGATGCAGCTCTCGGTGCCCAGGACCTTGATATGGCGCTGGTGCGGGAAGCGCACGAAGCCCGGAAGCGCGTGCACGCGAGTCCACACGGGCGGCTCCTTGTTGGCCCACGCCTCGCGCACCTTCTTGATCTCCGCCTGATGGGACGGCGTGGACCCGCCGATCATCTGGTGACAACCGAAGCAGGTCTGCACCGCCGGAATTCCCGGCTCGCTCGAGATCGCCACGGTATTGTGACAATACAGGCATGCGATCTGATCTTGACCGGCGTGGATATCGTGACGGAAGAAGATGGGCTGGCGGGGACCCTTGAGCCGCCCCGTGTCACTGATGACGGGAGCCTTGGAGGCTGGCGCGGACTGACCCGTTTGTGCCGCGGCCGGGAAGGCGATGAGGAGCGCGATCGCGACGCCGGCCCCGACCCTACCACACCTCTTCGTCATCCAGAGCGCTCGATGGCGAATGTATCGGTTTGTGTTGTGGCACGGCTTGCGGGCGCCGGAATGTAGCGCCGGCGCGGAAGCGCGCACAAGCCCTGCGCGTGCAGGGACGCAGCATCCCGCGTCCCGACCACACCGGTCATTCGGGCCGCGCCAGCAGCTGATGTTTCAGACCAATGACGTCGACGAACGCATCCACCGTCTCGAGGTCCGGGAACGCCATCCAGCACCACCGCACGCCGCCCGCGACCTGCCCGCCGCGGATGGCCTGCCGCGACGCCCGCGGCAGACCATTGGTGACGGCGAGCTCGCGCTCATCGCTTTCGGTGAGAATGAACGTGCCCGAGAGGCCCGTTTCCATGGGATGGAGGTAGCCGAGCTTGCGCCCACCGACCTCGTACATCCAGACCCACTTCCACGCCGTGCCCAGGAACACCACCTGCTCGGTGACGTGTTTCAGCGCCCGGATGCCGTCCCGCGCCCGCTTGAACCGCTGCGCGGCACGGGTCGGCAGGTCCTTGAGCGGCGCATCGGGCTTGGGACGCTTGTGCGGGCTCGGGTACAAATTCGTCGCCCAGTAGCCGGCCGGCTGGTGCTCGATGGGAATCATGGTGCGTCAATATGTAAACCGCGGCTGACCGAACGGAAGCGCCCCGCGAGAGTTCGAGCGCGCGCCTCGAGCACCACGACGTCGCCCGCCAGCGCGCGCGCCAACGCCTCCGCCGGCCGCGTAGGCGTGGCGTCCGCTCCCTCGACCACTCCATAGAGCTCCGCCAGCTGCGCGTTGAGGCGGGTCAGGCTCGCCGGCGCCGGCCCGCTGGCCGGGGGTCCGGTCGGCCCGCTCTCCAGCGCAGCCGCCTCCCGCTCGAGCGAGTCGAGCGTCGCCGCGAGGGGCCCCGCTCCCGCGCGCTGTCGCGCGCCTGGTAGCTCGCGTCGCAGCGCGCGCACGCCGGCGAGCGCCGTGGAATCGCGGCGCAATGCGCCCACCAGTCGGGACGCCACGATCCACTGGCGCGCCAGCGCGCCCGCCGCGAGCGGGACTCGGGGATCCATGCGTACGGCGAGGGGCTGTTGGTAGGCGCGCCCGTCCACGCTGAGCCGCGCCGTGTAGCGGCCCGGTAGGACCCACGGGCCGCGTGGCTCGCGTGGCGTGTCGTGCGGGCTCGCCGCGATGGGGTAGTCGTGGCGGAGCACGGGCGGCGGCGGTCCGCGCAAGTCCCACACGAAGCGATGCATTCCCTGGCCCGAGCCGAGCCGGGTGGGCGGCCTGATCCACCACGGGGGAATGTTCAATCCGGTATCGGGCAGCTCGGGCGGGTCGTCGCTCGAGAACCGCCGGACCAGCCTGCCGCCGGCGTCGAGGATCTCGAGCACGACCGGCGCCACGGGAAGCCGAGGGAGGTAGTAGTCGACCACTGCGCCGTCGGGCGGGTTCGGCGCAGCGGGCTCGTCGATCGGGAGCGGCGTGTCGGTGTTCTGGTTCCAGCGCACCCGCACGGCGCCGGCCGGCCGGAAGAGGTACGCGGCGGTTGGCGCAGCGGCCGCCGCCTCCGGGATTTGGCGCAGCGGTGTCACGTCGTCCAGGATCCAGAACGATCGTCCGTGCGTGGCCATGACCACATCGCTGTCGTGTACCACGAGGTCGCGCACCGATGTCGCCGGCAAGTTGAGCCGCAGCGACTGCCAGTGGTCGCCGTCGTCGAACGAGACGTGTACGCCACGTTCGGTTCCGGCATACAACAACCCGCGGCGGGCGGGGTCCTCGCGCACGGCGTTGACGACCTCGTTCGACGGAATCCCCTCGACGGTCTCGATCCAGGTCTTGCCGCCGTCCCTGGTGCGGGACACATGCGGTTGCAGGTCGTCGAGCCGGAAGCGATTCACCGCGGCGTACGCCTCGAGGGTGTCGAAGTGCGACGCCTCGATCAGCGATACCTTGCTCCAGGGCGTGAGCGCGGGCGGCGTCACGTCCGCCCAGGTCCGACCGCCGTCGTGCGTCACGTGGATCAGGCCGTCGTCGCTGCCGACCCAGAGCAAGCCCGTCTTCCGAAACGACGGCGCGATCGTGTAGATCACGCCGCGGTGCCGGCCTTTCTCGGGATCCAGAGCCGTGAACGCACCGAGATTCGCGGGCACGTCGTACGCGGCGCGCGTCAGGTCGGGGCTCAGCGTGTCCCAGCTCGCGCCCCCGTTCACGGTTCGGAACAGCACATTCGTGCCGAGATACAGCACTCGCGGGTCGATGGGGGAGAACAGGAGCGGCATGGTGCGGACCCAGCGGTACTGCCCCGTCCGGACGGGCTCGGGCGACACCTCCTGTACCTGGCCCGTGCTCCAGTCGAACCGGCTCAGCCTGCCGCCGTAGACGATGTTGGGGTGGAGCGGATCCGGCGCGACGTAGCCGTACTCTTCGGCGCCCACCGGGTGCCACTCGCGGAACGTGATCTGGCCGTCGTTGCCCCGGCTCACGATCCCGGCCGACCCGCTCTCCTGCTGGCCGCCGTACACGCGATACGGGAAGCGCCGGTCGGTGGTGACGTGATAGAATTGCGCCGTCGGCTGGTTGTACCACGAGCTCCAGGTCTGGCCGCCGTTGACCGTGATGGTCGCGCCCTGGTCGGCGGCGATGAGGATGATGTCGCGGTTCGTCGGGTTGATCCAGATCGTATGGTAATC
>DATHGL010000281.1:0-3563 GCA_035317625.1 Gemmatimonadales bacterium
GGGCGGAGTAACACCTGCACCTGATCCGCCGCCGTCGTGGTCACGACCGCCGGCGTCTGGTCGAGCGGCGGCAGGGCAGCACCATCCTGTGCAAAAAGGCCGCGACTCGTGAAGAGCGCGGCCAGCAACAGCGCGACTGCCTGCCGGACCACAGCCATAAGGGACTCCACAATAGGAATGCGGGGTCCAGGGGACAAGAGACGGGCATCACTTTACGGTACGGCCAGTTGTAAGCTGTTGAATAGCAAGGGGTAGGTGGCGATGCTTTGACCTCGGTACTGCGGGCGGAAGCCGAACAATACCACTCGGCCGGTGCCCAGCTTGACCTCCACCAGCGCTGCTCGGCCGGCCACTCGTTCCGGATGCAGCACCCACCCGGAGAGCAGCACCTTGTCGCCGTCGGCCGGATATCGCGCCACGACGCGCACCGCGCTCGAATCGAGCACGTCGAACGCGGGACCGCCTTCATACCACGCCACGCTCTGGACGGGCATCCCGCGCGCGATGGGATCGTTCGGGTCGAGCTCGATTCGGAAGATCGATCCCGGCGCATAGAACTCGTCGTCGGCCACGCCCTCGAGCACGTTGCGGACGGGGAGGAGCAGTTGCTCGACCGCGAAGCGGCTCGCGTCGTTCAGGGTCACCAGCGTACCGCCGTCCGACACGAACTGGCGCAGTGCCGTCACACCCTCGGGGCCGAGGCCGCCGGGGTAGGGCGCCGGATACTGACGCGGCAGCCCGTCCAGCAGCTCGTGCGGAGACTGGTCGGGCAAGACGATCACGTCGAACCTCTCCCTCAGCTTGCCCGCGCGCACCACCGAATCGACGACCGACACGTAGGGCACCTTCCACGTGTCGAACACCCAGCGCGTCCACCCTTCGTCGATCGGGGCCGCGTACGAGCGGTACAGTCCCACCCGTGGGGCGTCCGGACCGGCGAGGTCGGTCCGGCCCGGGCCCGCGGCCGGTGGCTCGACCGGGGCAGAGAGGCCGATCCGCAGCGAGTCGCGGGCGGCGACCGCGGTCACCCCCATCAGCAGGGGCAGCGTATGGGCGGTGACGTCGTAGGGTGGCAGCGG
The DNA here is from genome assembly GCA_035317625.1 of Gemmatimonadales bacterium. Classification (GTDB taxonomy): domain Bacteria; phylum Gemmatimonadota; class Gemmatimonadetes; order Gemmatimonadales; family GWC2-71-9; genus AG41. Next base: position 1,080 of record DATHGL010000281.1, read on the forward strand.
CGGGCCGCCCGGGTAGAGTCGGAGGTCGGGGTAGTGCTGCGGCTCGAGCAGCGTTTTCGCGAACCCGGCATAGGGCTGCCGCAACACGACGACGTAGCTCCCCGCGGGGAAGCGCTGGGCGCCGAGCGCGATCGGGTGAAGGGCCGTACGAATTTCCACCTGTCCCCGGTGCAGAATGCCGAGTAGCGTGGCGAGGCCGACGGAATCCTGATGCTGCCGGGGCAGCACGTAGGCATATGGCCAACCCTTCCACCCGCGCACGGCCCGCCCTTCGACCGTCAGGAAGGTGGCGAGCCAGCGGTCGCGGTACCGCGCGGCGTTCTCGAGCAGGGCGTACGCTCCGTCGGTCTGGTAGCTCACGATGTCGCGGAGCGCCCAGCGGCCGCCCGGCCAGGGGTTGGTGAAGTTCCAGGAGCGCTCGCGCGGGTTGAAGCCGCGCCCGCGCGTCGCGAGCTGGTCGAACGGGAGGTCGATGGGCGACGCGAGGCTCGCGCTCGCCGCCTCCGACAAGATGCGCACGCCGCCGTGGTAGTGCTGGTAGGCGCGGGCCGGCGTCCACGCGTCGTACACCGCGTTGACGGCGACCCCCGCCTTCCCCTGCCCGGCGAGCGCCCAAGCCATGGCGGTGCCGAGCGCGTTCACTCCATCGACCAGCAACGGATCGACGTTCGGCTCGATCGGGTCGAGGTAGGGCGGCAGAAAGAGCCGCGAGCCGTCGGTGTCCTGCTGGTGGATGTCGTGCACGATCTGGGGGTGCCACACGTTGTGGATGGAATCCACCACCAGCTGCGTCTCGACCTGCGTGAACGCGTACCAGTCGCGGTTGTTGTCGTGCCCCACGTAATGGTGGTACAGCTCGGGTGGATCGGTGCCCTCCGCCGCGGTACCGAGCGTGCGGTTGTACCAGTGGGTCACGATCGTGACGCCGTCCGGGTTGAGCGACGGAACGAGCCAGAGGATCACATTGTCGAGGATCGTCCGGGTCGCGAGGCTGGTGTCGCTCGCGAGCCGGTACGCGAGCACGGCGGGCGTCAGGTGGCCGCCGACCTCCGTTGAGTGGATCCCCGAGGTGATCAGGACGACGGCCCTCGCCTCCCGCAGCGCCTCCTCCGCATCCTTGGCCGTCTTGAAGCCGCGCGGGTCGGCGAGCCTGGCGTTGAGCTCGCGATAGCGGTCGAGGCGTCGCAGGTTCTGCGGGCTCGAAATCACGAGGGCGATCAGGGGCGCCCCGAGCGTGGTGTGACCGAGCTCGCGGTACCGCATGCGATCGCTGGCGCCGGCGAGCGCCTGGTAATAGCGGACGAGGGTTGGCCAGTCGGCGAGCTTCCGGTCGTCGCCGGGCTCGAAACCGAGCACCGATCGAGGGGTCGGGATCCGCGCCGCGGCGGCCGGGGGTCGGCGGCGCGGTTGGGCGCGCCGCGGCTGTTGCGCGGAGATCCACGCGGGTGCGGCGAGCCCCACGGCGAGCAGCAGGACGGAGGCGCGGGGGCTCATGCGGTCGGCACAGGATGAGGTATTGGCGGGTCGTGGTCCATCGGGGGACGAAAGCTACCGGGCCTGGGCCCGCAACGCGAACGGGCGGACTGTCTCGTCCGCCCGTTTCACCCGGTCGCTTGCCCGCCCGAGTCTCAGGGAAGTTTGTGCAGCTCCACCCGCCGGTTCTGCGCGCGCCCGCCGGCGGTGCTGTTGGGCGCGAGGGAGCCCGATGCGCCGTACCCCTTCGCCACCATGCGGGCCGGCGTCACGCCCTTGCGCGCGAGATAGAACCGCACGGCGATGGCGCGCGCCTGTGATAGGCGCAGGTTCCCGAACTTCGTCCCGGTGCTGTCGGTGTAGCCCGCGATCTCGATCCGGATGTCCGGGTTCGCGACCAGGGACGCCGCGACTGCGTCGAGCACGGCGTAGGAGTCGCGCGTCAGCACTGAGCGGCCGGTCTGGAAGTTCACGCCCGTGAGGATCAGTGTGGGCCGGGGGGGCGCGCCCGGCGTGGGGGCTCGTGCCGCTTCCGGCGTGAACAAGACCATGCAGCCGTTCGCGTCGACCTGGCTTCCCGGCGGCGCCGGGGGACACTTGCCGGGGGCGGCCGGCGCGGTCGGGGTCGGCGCGACCGCTTCGGCGGGCAGCGGGCAGCCGGAAGGGTCCACTTTGGTGCCGGGCGGCGTGTTGGGACACTTGTCGAGGCCGTCCGGCACACCGTCGAGATCCGCGTCGAGGGGACAGCCGTTCGGATCCACGGTGGCGCCGGCGGGCGTGTTGGGACACGTATCGACGCCGTCGGGGACGCCGTCCTTGTCCGCGTCGAGCGGACATCCTGCCGCATCGACGGCAACACCCGCGGGCGTGCCGGGACACTGGTCGGCGCCGTCCGGGACGCCGTCCGCGTCCGTGTCGACGGGACAGCCTTTCGCGTCCACCAGCACGCCGGTCGGCGTGCTCGGGCACTGATCGACCCCGTCCGGGACGCCGTCGGTGTCGGCATCAGTG
>DATHGL010000282.1:0-5935 GCA_035317625.1 Gemmatimonadales bacterium
CTCCATGCCCGCGAGCGATCCTGGCATCCGCGTCCTCACCGCTCCACCGCCCGACTGTGCCGACATCCTGAGCCCCGCGGCCCTCGGCTTCCTGGCCGCGCTGACACGCCGCTTCGGGCCGGCGCGCCAGGAGCTGCTGGAGCGGCGCCGCGCCCGCCAAGCGGAGCTCGACGCCGGCCGCCTGCCCGACTTCCTTCCGGAAACGAGAGAGCTGCGAGAGCGCGAGTGGACCGTCGCGCCGATCCGCCCAGATCTGACCGACCGCCGCGTCGAAATCACCGGCCCTGTGGAACGCAAGATGATGATCAACGCGCTCAACTCCGGGGCGAACGTGTTCATGGCGGATTTCGAGGACGCGAACGCCCCCACCTGGGAGAACAACGTCCGCGGCCAGCTGAACCTGCGCGACGCGGTCACCCGCACCATCGCGTACACGAGTCCCGACGGAAAGCGCTACGCGCTCGAGGCCAAGACCGCAACGCTCGTCGTGCGGCCGCGCGGCTGGCACCTGGTCGAGAAGCACCTCCTCATCGACGGACGGCCGACACCCGCATCGCTGTTCGATTTCGGGCTCGCGCTCTTCCACACCGCGGCCGCGCTGATCGCGCGCGGCACCGGGCCCTACTATTACCTGCCCAAGCTCGAGAGCCATCTCGAGGCACGCCTGTGGAACGACGTGTTCCTCTTCGCGCAGGACACGCTCGGGATCCCGCGCGGGACGATCCGCGCGACGGTGCTGATCGAGACGATCCTCGCGGCGTTCGAGACGGATGAGATCCTGTGGGAGCTGCGCGACCACTCCGCCGGGCTCAACTGCGGGCGCTGGGACTACATCTTCAGCTACATCAAGAAGCTGCGCCACCGCCCCGAGTGCGTGCTCCCCGACCGCGCGCGCGTCACGATGGAGCAGCCGTTCCTGCGCGCCTATGCCGACCTGGTCGTGCGGACCTGCCACCGCCGTGGCATCCACGCCCTGGGCGGCATGGCGGCACAGATTCCCATCAAGCGGGACCCTGCCCTGAATGCGCAGGCGCTCGAGAAGGTCCGCCAGGACAAGGTGCGGGAGGTGCGGCAGGGGCACGACGGCACGTGGGTGGCGCACCCCGGGCTCGTCTCGGTCGCGCGGGAGGTGTTCGACGCTCAGATGTCCGGGCCGCACCAGATCGCGCGGCGCCGGGACGACGTGCGTGTCACCGCCCGCGATCTGCTGGCGGCGCCGGCGGGCGAGATCACCGCGGGGGGCCTGCGCACCAACCTGGAGGCGGCGCTGTGGTACCTCGCGGCGTGGCTCGGCGGCACGGGATGCGTGCCCATCCACGACCTCATGGAGGACGCGGCGACGGCCGAGATCTCGCGCGCGCAGGTGTGGCAGTGGTTGCACCACGGGGCGCAGCTGCAGGACGGTCGACACGTGAATGCCGCAATAGTGCAGCAAACGCTCTCGGAGTTGGTGGAAACCCTACCCGAACGGGTGGGTACGGGGGGGCCCGGGCCCGATAAGTTTGCGCTGGCAGGGCGGATTCTGGCCGAGCTGACGACCGGCGCGGAGTTTGCGGAGTTCCTGACGACGGCAGCGTACGACTATCTGGACTGAGACCGCTCGACCCATCACGGACGGGTACCACATGGATAAGCAACAGTTCATCGACTCCCTCGAGCAGGCGTGGAAGACGGAGCACCGCTGGAGCGGCGTGACCCGACCGTACACGGCGGGCGATGTGTACCGCCTCCGCGGCTCGATCGACATCGAATACTCGCTCGCGCACTACGGGGCGGCCCGGCTGTGGGAGCTGTTCCAGGATGACGATTACGTCGCCGTGCTCTCCGCGATCACCGGCAACCAGGCGATCCAGCAGGTGCAGGCGGGGCTCAAGGCGATCTACGTGAGCGGCTGGCAGGTGGCCGCCGACGCGAATAACGCGCTCGAGATGTACCCCGACCAGAGCCTCTACCCCTCCGATTCCGTTCCCGCGCTGCTCCGTCGCCTCAACAACGCCCTCAAGCGCGCCGACGAGATCGCCCACATGAAGGGCGACTCGTCGACCTATTGGTTCGCGCCGCTCGTGGCCGACGCCGAGGCGGGGTTCGGCGGCCCGCTGCATGCCTTCGAGATCATGAAGAACATGATCGACGCCGGGGCGGCCGGGGTGCACTTCGAAGACCAGCTCGCGTCGGTGAAGAAGTGCGGCCATCTGGGCGGCAAGGTGCTCGTGCCGACGAGCGAGTTCGTCACGAAACTGGTGGCGGCACGCCTGGCGACGGACGTGTGCGGCGTGGACACGATTCTGATCGCGCGGACGGATGCGAACAGCGCCACGCTGCTCACGAGCGATTGCGACGAGTACGACCGGCGCTTCCTGACCGGCGAGCGGACTGCGGAGGGGTTCTTCCACGTGCGCGACGGAGTGGACGCGGCCATCGCCCGGGCGCTTGCGTACGCGCCGTATGCCGATCTGCTCTGGTTCGAGACCTCGAAGCCGGATCTCGCGGAGGCGACGAGGTTCGCCGCAGCGATCCACGCGAAGTACCCGGGCAAGATGCTCGCGTACAACTGTTCGCCCTCGTTCAACTGGCGCAAGCACCTGAGCGAAGCCCAGGTCGCCGCATTCCAGAAGGAGCTGGGCGCCCTGAACTACAAGTTCCAGTTCGTGACGCTGTCCGCGTTCCACGCGCTGAACCACAGCATGTTCATGCTGGCGCGGGCGTACAAGGAGAAAGGGATGGCCGCCTACGCCGAGCTCCAGAATCGCGAGTTCGCGTCGGAGAAGGACGGCTACGCGGCGGTGCGGCACCAGGAGTTCGTGGGCGTGGGATACTTCGACGAGATCACCCAGATCGCGACTGGCGGGACGTCCTCGGTGACGGCGATGGAGGGCTCGACGGAGCAGCAGCAGTTCCACGAGCCGGCACGCAGGAAGGCGGCGGCGAAGCGCTAGGTCATGAAACGCTCGACGCTGTATGGCGTGGCGGCCGTGCTCGCGGTCGCCGCGCTGTTTTTTTTCATGACGACGGCGCGCGCCACAGTCCAATGCCGCGTGTGCATGGAGTTCCGCGGCCGCACCAACTGCGCCGCGGCCGTCGGGCCGACCGAGCAGGCCGCCCGCGAGGGGGCGCAAAGCACCGCCTGCGGCCCGATCGCGAGCGGCATGGACCAGCAGATTGGATGCGGCCGCACGCCGCCCGCCTCGGTGCAATGTCGGCCGAACTGAAGGACGACGTCAAGTAGAGTCGTATACGTCCTTGCGAGACGCCTTCGCGCGACGTCTTCGCTAGACGTATCTGCGCGACGTCTTTATGATTCTCCCGTGTCCGATCTGTCGTTGCCCCGCACCCCCGTCCCCGCGAATCTCCTCCTCACGCAGGGCGTATCGCGCCCCGGCCACCTCTTCTTGATGGAGCGCGTGCCCCACCACGACGGCCCGGAGACGGTGCTGGAGCTCCTCAACCGGCCCGAGGGCTTCTTTGCCTTTCGGCCCCGGGGGGACGGCGAGGTGCTGCTGGTCTCGAAGGTGCAAACCGTGTCCCTGTCCGTGGACCGGCAGGCCCCGATCGCCGACCCGGCGCGGCTCTCCGCCGCGCGCATGCTCGGCGTGGAGATCGTGCTGGCCGGCGGATCGACGCTGGGCGGTTGGGCCAGCGCCGAGCTGCCGCAGGAGCACGCGCGCCTGCTCGACTATCTGAATGCGTCCCGCGACCCGTTCTTCGCCGTGTGGACCCACGCGGCGACCCATTACGTGAACCGCGCGTTCGTCCAGTACGCGCGCCCACTGAGCTAACCGATGGCAGCGCGGATCGATCCGTTCGTCGACGTCCTGCTCCGGGAGAAGGGCGATCAGCTCTACCTCCTGCCCGATGAGCCCGTCACCATGGTGAAGGACGGCAAGCCGCGGAAGGTCAGCCGGCAGCCGCTCACGGACCAGCACATCTACGCCCTACTCGTCGAAGTGGCCCCGTCCGAGTCGGCGGACCAGATCGACAAGATGGCCGAGACCGAGTTCGAGTACGCGGCGGACCGCGGCCTGGTGCGGGTGCGGATCGTGCCGGACATGGGGCGGTTGACGGCAGTTGTGGCACGGATCGAGAATACCGCGGCTGCCCAACCGGTCGTGACGGAAGGCCCCGGTGCGGCAGGCCAGCGGGCCGCCGCGCCAGCGGCCGCTCCCACCGCACCGTAGGCGCCGCGCTCGTCGGCCATCGCCGCGGCGCCCATGGTCGACACGTCGCCCAGTGCGCCGGGGAGCGCTGCGCCGCCGGCCGGCGTTCCGGCCGACGTTGCCGCCCCGCAGCTCCAGGGCGCCGAGCGCGCATTGGGCGAGCTGCTCAAGGCCCTGGTCCAGTCGGGTTCCTCCGACCTGCACCTGCGCGTGGGGGAGCCGCCCATCTTCCGCACGCACGGGGAGATGAAGCGGCAGTCCTCGCCGGCGTTCGGCACGGAGCAACTCGAGCTGATGCTCCGGGCGGTCATGCCGGAGCGCAACCGCGCCGAGTGGAAGGAGACGGGCGACTCGGACTTCGCCTACGAGATCACCGGGCTGGCCCGGTTCCGGGTGAACGCGGCGCGCGACCGCAAAGGGCCGATTGCGGTATTCCGCGTGATCCCGGCCCAGGTCGTCACCGCGGAACAGCTCGGTATTTCCAAGGAGGTGCAGCAGCTGTGCTACCTGACGAAGGGACTGGTGCTCGTCACGGGCCCGACCGGCTCGGGCAAGTCCACCACCCTGTGCGCGCTCGTGGATCTCATCAACCGGACGCGCACCGACCACATCATCACCATCGAAGACCCGATCGAATTCGTGCACGAGAACAAGAAATGCGTCATCACCCAGCGGCAAGTCGGCGTGCACACCGAGAGCTTCAAGCGGGCGCTGCGGTCCGCCCTGCGGGAAGACCCGGACATCGTGCTGGTGGGTGAGATGCGGGACCTCGAAACCATCGCGATCGCCATCGAGACGGCGGAGACCGGTCACCTCGTGTTCGGTACGTTGCACACCACGACCGCCGCGTCCACCGTGGACCGCATCATCGACCAGTTTCCGGCGGACCGGCAGTCGCAGATCCGCGTGATGCTGTCCGAGTCGCTGAAGGGAGTGATCGCGCAGACGTTGTGCAAGAAGCTGGGCGGCGGTCGCGTGGCCGCGCGAGAGATCCTGCTCGCGACGCCGGCCATCTCGAATCTGATCCGCGAGGGCAAGACGTTCCAGATCCCCTCGATCATCCAGACCTCGAAGCAGCTCGGCATGCTCACCCTGAACGACGCGCTGCTCGAGCTGGTCGAGAAGAAGGAGATCAGCCCCGACGAGGCCTACATGAAGTCGGTCGAAAAGACGGGACTGGCCGCGTCACTCAAGGCGAAGGGACACAAGCTGACCATCACGGCCTGAGCCCTGCAGGACCCTGGCCCCTTCCCCTCTGCGAACGATGTTCTGCACCTCGCTGTGGAGCGTGGTGAGCGAGAGTGGTTTGACCATGAAAACCGCATCACGCGGGGGCTCGGGCAGCGGCTCCGAGCTCATGAATACGAACCTGCCGCGCAGCTCCGGCCGCAGGGCGAGCGCCTCCTCGCAGAGCCACAGGCCCCCACGCATCGGCATGTGCACGTCGGTGATGACCACGTCGAAGGGACGGCTGCGGACGGCCTCCAACCCCTCGAGGCCACCGGGCGCGGTCGTGACGTCCCATCCGTCGCGCGCCAAGGAGCGAGCAATCGCTTCTCGGAGGGCGAAGTTGTCGTCGACAATGAGGGCCGAGAACTGTTGGTGACGCAGGGTTGTTGTCATGCACCGAAACCTGTGGTGCGGACGCCGCGGATCAACGAGCCATGAGGGCTCAAAAACGGTCCGCAAGCGTTCCAGTTCTCCCCCCCACCGTGTAGACCCAAGGATGAATCCTCGGATTCACCCGATCATTCGGCCACTGCGTCGCGGAAGCTGCTATC
>DATHGL010000283.1:0-12763 GCA_035317625.1 Gemmatimonadales bacterium
GAGAGCGTCGCGGCGGGGCAATTCCCCGCCAAGCCAATCGGACCGGGCCAGGCCACGCGCATCTTCACCGGCGCCCCGCTCCCGCCGGGTGCCGATACGGTCGTGCGTCAGGAGGACACCGAGGCCGCGGCGCCGGCGGAAGGGCGGGTCACGGTGGTGACCGGCCGCGACGCCGGCAAGAACGTCCGCCACCGGGGCGAGGACATCAGGAAAGGCGAGGTCGTGCTCACGGCAGGCACGCCGCTCGGCCCGGCGCAGCTGGGCGTGCTCGCGTCGATCGCCCACGCGACCCCGCTGGTCCACGACGCCCCGCGCGTGGCCTTCATGGGATCGGGCGATGAGATCGTGGACCTTGACCACGCCGATGAAATCCTCGCGGGGCGGAAGGTCGCGACGTCCAACTCGTACACCTTGCATGCGCTCATTCGCCGAACCGGCGGCATCCCGGTGGACCTGGGGCTGGCGCGCGACACGAAGGAAAGCCTGCGCGAGCACCTCGCCGGCGCGCGGGGGGCCGACCTGCTCGTCACGACGGCCGGCGTGAGCGTGGGGGAGCACGACTTCGTGCGGGAGGTGCTCGCCGACCTGGGCGCCGAGATGAAGCTGTGGCGTATCGCCATGCGCCCCGGCGCCCCGGTCGGCTTCGGCTTGCTCGACGACCAGCCGTGGATCGGGCTCCCCGGGAATCCGGTCAGCGTGATGGTGACGTTCGAGCTGTTCGTGCGCCCGACGATCCGGCGGCTGCTGGGCCACCGCCTTCCGTTCCGGCGCACGGTGCCCGTGTGCGTGGGCGAGCCGATCACGCTCGGCCCGAAGCTCCGCCACTTCCTGCGGGCGGTCGTCGAGCCGCAGGGACCGGACGGCGCGCTGACGGGGCGCTTGACGGGCCCGCAGGGTTCCGGCATCCTCACCTCCATGGCCCGGGCCAACGCGCTCTTGATCGTGCCGGAAGACCGGCCGGCGGTGGCCGCGGGCGAGACCCTCGCGGCGCTGCTGCTCGACGATCCACACCACGTGGCCGAGGTCCCTTTCTAGGTGGCCGCCCACCGGGACCTGTTCCGTGCCCTCCGGCTGGTCGGGTGCGCCGCCCTCGTTGCAGGCGTCTATGCCCTGAACGCGAAGACGTCGAACGAGTTGCGCCTGGGGATCCTGTACGTGATCCCGGTGCTGCTCGCCACGTGGCACGACGGGGTCGGGTGGGGCATCGCCTTCGCGACCTTCGGGGCGCTGCTCCGCTTCAGCGCCGGCCTCGACCAGATGCCCGAGACCACAGCCCTCGGGATCCGCGCCCTGAACGAGGTGGCATACCTCGCCGTGGTCGGGGTGGCGATCGCCGGGATGTCGCAGCTGCGACGCACGCAGCGCAAGCTCGAGCTGCTGGCGACGCACGATCCGCTCACGAACGTGCTCAACGCACGTGCCTTCTCCAACGAGCTGGCGCAGGAGCTGGGCCGCCATCGACGCTACGGGCGCCCGCTGGCGTTGATCTACCTCGATCTCGACGACTTCAAGAAGGTGAACGATGCACACGGCCACGCCACGGGCGACGCCGTGCTGCGGCTCGTGGCGGACGCGATGCGTAGCGCCGTGCGCCAGGCGGACGTGGTGGGGCGGCTGGGCGGCGACGAGCTGGGCGTCCTGATGCCCGAGACCGACGGGGCCGTGGCCCACGCCGCAGCCTCACGACTCGCCGCCGGCATCCGCACGGTGTTCCGCGGCACGCCGTCCGTAACCGCCAGCGTCGGTGTGGTGGCGGTTTCGGGGACCGAAGCGGGGACCGACGAGCTGCTCCGCAAAGCCGACCAGGCGATGTACGAAGCCAAACGCACCGGCAAAGATCGGGTCGTCCAGGTCACGATGTGACTGCATGCTGAAGACGCTGCAGGAGCTGTTCCTGATCTTCACATCGGTGCTCTTCATTGTCGACCCCCTCACCGCCGTGCCCACGTTCCTCGCGATGACCGCCCGCGACACGCCCGAGGTGCGCCGCGCCATGGCCCGGCGCGGCGCCTGGACCTGCGCCGTCACGCTGACGGCGTTCGCCCTGGGCGGCAGTCTCATCTTCCGGCTGTTCGGCATTACCATCGCCGCGTTCAAAATCGCCGGTGGCGTGTTGATCGGGCTCAACGCCCTCGACATGGTGCAAGCGCGCCGCAGCCAGCAGAAGGAGACGCCCGTCGAGAAGGCCGAGGGCATCGAGAAGGAAGACGTGGGCATCATGCCGCTCGGCGTCCCGATGCTGGCCGGACCGGGCGCGATCTCGACGGTCATGGTGCTCGCGGGGGCGTCGAAATCCGAGCTGACCACCATCGGCGTCTACGCCGCGATCGCCCTGACGGCGCTGCTCTGTTACGTGACCCTGGCGGCCGCGACACGGCTCGAGCGCCGGCTCGGCCAGACGGGGATGCGCATCCTCACCCGACTCATGGGCCTGGTGCTGGGCGCGATCGCGGTGCAATTCATCATCGACGGGCTCAAGATGGCAGGCCTGTGAGAGCGGCGTGAAAGGTTACATCCTCTTGTACTTGGGGCCGCTGCCGCCTTCGCGCGGCGTCCATCTCGGGCCCAGCACGTCGGTGGCCTTGCAATCGATGCAGTTCGGCGCATTGACGCGCAGCGTCCCCTGCGCCACTTCGTACACCCCGGCCGGGCACAGGCGCGCGTAGAACTCCGCCACTGCGGCGGGCACGTCCTTCCCGACCACCAAATGGGTCGGAATGGTGTCGCGCGTCGCGTTCCCGGATCTAAAGACACCATCCACCTTCGAAAACGTTAGACGACCGTCAGGGGTGATCCCCGGGCTTGCGCCCGGGGTCAGTGTGCGCTCCACATCGGCGTCGCGCCGCATGGCGATCTTTCCACCCGGAAACCGGCCCCCTGTGAGCGTCATCAGCGCCGCCTTCACCCCACCCACATAGAAGCCGTCCCTGAAGGCGAGCCGCATGTTCCGGGTGCGATACAGGTCCTTCATGATGAAGGATTCCTTCACCAGGCGGTCGTACTCGGCGAGCCGTGCGGCGGATGCGTCGCCCGCCGCGAGGCCCGCGAAGATGGCGCGTGCGGCGAAGATCCCCGATTGCATGGCGTAGTGGATTCCCTTGAGCGACGGCACGTCCACGAACCCGGCCGCATCGCCCAACATCACCACGCCGTCGCCCGAGCGGCGCGCCGGTACGGCGTAGTACCCGCCCTCGGGAATGGTCTTCGCGCCCCACTCCACCATCTCGCCGTCCTCGAGCACCCGCCGGAACACCGGGTGCAGCTTCATCCGCTGGAACAGCGCGTGTACGTCGAGCGCGGCATCCCGGTAATCGAGCCCCACCACGAGCCCGAGCGCCACGAGGTTCGGCTCGAGCGGATACATGAAGCTGCCGCCGAAGGCGTCGGTGGGGAGCGGCCAGCCGAGCGTGTGGACGATCGCGTCGAGCGGGTGTTTCGTCTCCCAGATCTCCTTCACGCCGAGCGCGAAAATCTGCGGATTCTCCGCGCCCACACCCTGCCACTCGAGCCACGCCTGCGACAAGCTCCCCCTGGTCCCCTCGGCGAGCGCCGTGACCTGGGCGACGACGTCGTTCGGCGCCTGGTAGTTGGCGAGCGGTCGGCCGTCGCGGTCGAGGCCGGTCGCAGCGGTCCGGACCCCCACCACCCGCCGCCCGTCCACGAGGAGGCTCGCCGCCGGGAAGCCGGTGAGCAGATTCACGCCCAGCGCTTCGGCGCGCGCGCCCAGCCAGCGCACGATTTCGCACAGCGAGGCGACGTAGTTTCCGGTGTTGTGCATCGTGGGCGGCGTGGGGAGGGTAATCGCCCGGCGGGACGTGAGGAGGCAGACCCGCTCCTGCCGCACCCGGCCCCGGAAGGGGAAGTCCGAGTCCTGGAGGTCGGGGAACAGGTCGCGAAACGCGCGCGGGTTCACGACGGCGCCCGAGAGCGAATGCTCACCCAGAGCCTCGGCCTTCTCGAGTACACCGATGTTGAGCTCGGTGTCGCCGACAGCGCGCCGGGCGAGCTGCGCCAGCTCGATGGCACAGGCGAGACCCGCCGGTCCGGCACCCACGATCAGCACGTCCAGCTCTATCCGGTCGCCCGCGCCCGGGGCGCCGACCGGCAGCAGGAGCCTGTCGAGGGGCAGGGGAGGTTGGTAGGCAGCGGGGAGGATCATGACGAACGCGGAAGTGGGAACGCGGAACGCGGAACTGATGCGCGGGCGTCGAGCGCGTGGGCCAATTCGGGTTCGGCAGCCGACACCACTGTTCCGCGTTCCGCCTTCCGCGTTCCGCATTTACCCATGGAGCTTGCGGATCTCTTCGGCGAGCTTCGGCACGATCTCGAACAGATCTCCCACGATTCCGTAGTCCGCCACTTTGAAGATCGGCGCGTCCTTGTCCTTGTTGATCGCCACGATGACCTTGGACGTGCGCATGCCGGCGAGGTGCTGGATCGCGCCCGAAATGCCGACCGCGACGTACAGCGTCGGGCTGACCGTCTTGCCGGTCTGTCCCACTTGATCGGCGTGCGGGCGCCAGCCGGCGTCCACCACGGCGCGCGACGCGCCCACGGCCGCGCGCCCGCCGAACGCCGCCGCCAGCTGCTCCAGCACCTTGAAGTTGGCGGGCTCCTTGAGGCCCCGCCCACCCGACACGATGATCGGCGCCTCCGCGACGTCGAGCGTGCCCGCGTCCGCTGCCTTGATTTGTTTCACGACCACCCGACCGGCAGGCCCGTTCCCCGCCACGCTCTCCTGCGCCCCCGCCTTGGGCCGCTGGACCGGCGTGAATACGTTGGGCCGGAGCGACAGCAGGGCGGGACTCCCGACGATCTTGAGCTGGAGCAGCGCCTTGCCCGCGTACACGGGTCGGACCACGGTGACGGCGCCGGATTCGGCACCCACATCGGTCACGTCCTGCGCGAGCGGCCGCCCCAGCCGCGCCGCCACGCGAGGAGCGAGATCCTTTCCCGTGGCGCTCGCCGCGAACACCACGGCCCCGTAGCGACCCGCCGCCGTCTGCACGCGCTCCGCGATCACGCGCGCATACCCTTCGGGGGCGTAGCTCCCGAACGCGGCGTGGATCAAGGTGATCACTTTGTCGGCGCCGAACCCGCCCAGCAGATCGGCACCCCTCGCGGCGCCCGCGGCGAGGAGCAGCGCGTCCACGCTCCCGCCGAGGGCGTCGGCGAGGCGCCGGGCGCCGGTGACGACCTCGTGGGATACTTTGCGCACGACGCCGTCGCGCTGCTCGAGCACCGCGAGGACGTCGCTCACAGGACCTTCGCCTCCTCGCGCAGCAGCCGCACCAGCTCGGGAACCGCCGCCGCGCCCTCGCCCACGATCTTGCCGGCCGGCCGCTCCGGGGGCGGGGTGAGCGCGACGATCTCGAGTCCTCCCGCGCCGAGCGCGGTGGGTTTCACGTCGAGCGGCTTCTTTTTCGCCGCCATGATCCCCTTGAGCGCGGGGTAGCGCGGCTCGTTCAGGCCCTTGTCGGTCGTGAGCACCGCCGGGAGCGGGAACTCCACGACCTCGACGCCCCCTTCAATCTCCCGCTCCGCGACGCCCTTCCCGCTTGCGATCTCGAGGTGTGCCACCGTGGTCACGCACGGCAGGTCGAGCAGCTCGGCCACCATCGGGCCGACCTGATGGTTGGAGTCATCGATCGCCATCTTACCGAAGAGGATCAGGTCGAACCCGGCGTTCTTGAGCTCGGCGGCGAGCGCCTTCGCCGCCTCGAAGCCATCGACGGGAAGCCGGTCCGCCTGGAGCAGGATGCCGCGATCCGCGCCCATCGCGAGCGCGGTGCGGATCGTCTCCTGGGCCGCCGCCGGGCCGAGCGCGATGACGACGACTTCACCGGCCCCGGCTTGTTCCTTCCGCCGCAGTGCCTCCTCGACGGCGAACTCGTCGTACGGATTGAGGATGAACTTGACGCCGGCCTCGTCGAGCGACTTGCCGTCGGCGGCGATCTTGACGCGCGTCTCGGAGTCGGGCACGCGCTTGATGCAGACGGCGATCTTCATGGAGTCGTCAGTCGTCAGGTGTCAGTCGTCAGAGCAGCCGCAAGCCTCAAGCCGTAAGCGGTTCACAGTACTCAGGCGCAGGAAAACAAACCCGGCGACTGGTGTCTGGCAACCGCTTGCGGCTTACGGCTTGCGACTGCACTGAGCCCTGGCGCCTAGAAGTCTGCGCTCAGGCTGACCTGCACATGCCGCGGCAATCCGGGCGTCAGCCAGCGCTGGACCGGCGTGCCCGCGACGGTGGGGTTCTCGGCGAAGGTACCGAAGTTGGAGGCGCGCCGATTGAACACGTTGCCCACCGCCCCGCGCAGCTCGAAGTCGCGCCAACCGGCGGTGAGCGAGAGGTCGGCCACGGCATAATCGGACAACCGATGGGTGGCGTTCTCCTCATCGCCGCGGAGCCATTGCGGGCCCACGTAGCGGGCGTCGAGCCCCGCAGTGAGCCATGGCCCGGACTCCGGCGTGGACGCGCTCAGGAGCCGCACCGCGAGCCCGGCGTTCACGCGGTGGTCCGGCACCATCGGTAGCGCGTCGCCGGGTCGCACCGTCTCGCCCGCGCTGTCGCGCGTGGTGGCGAGCGTCGCGGTCGTGCGGAACGTGGCCCGCGTGTGGCCGTAATTCACGTATGCCCGGAGGCCGGCGGGACCGACCCACTGGAGGGCGAGCTCGATGCCGCTGCGACGCGTAGCGCCGATGTTCTGGAAGTAGCCGCCCGTGACGGTCGACGCGATGAAGAAGATGTCGTCACGCACGTCGGTGCGGTACGCGTCGGCGCTGGCGTCGAATCGACCATGGGGCGGGCGGACGTGCCACCCCAGCTCGGTGGTCGTGGCGACGACGGGCTTCAGAGCCGGGTCGGGCCCGAGGGCGAACGGCAGCGGACAGGCGGCCTGCGGATCGGCGCACGCCAGCTCCACGACGGCGGGGGCGCGGAACCCGCGGCTCACGGAGGCGAACAGCTCGTGCCCGCGGGCGCCGCTCCACGTCAGCCCGGCCCGCGGCGAGAGCCGGCGGAAGATGTGGAGGCCGCTCTGCGTCGCGTCGATCAGGTCCTCGAACGGCACCCGGATCCAGTCGTAGCGCGCCGCGACGGTGGCCGTGAGCCGCGGCACCACGTCGAGGTTCGCGCCGGCGAAGGCTCCCGCGTTCACCTGACGGGTGCGCACCGACTCGGTGAGCGCATCCGGTGGCGGGGGGGTTCCCCCCGGCACGGCGAAGATGCGCACCGCGACGTGGTCGTAGGCGACGTCGGCGCCCGCCAGCCAGCGCAGCGCTCTCGTCCCGAGCGGCAGCCGTCCCGAGAGCTGCACCGCCCCTCCGCCGCTGCGCGTCGCGTTCCGCTGGCGCGAGTCTGCGCCGACGAAGTTCGCGTTGAACTGCTCGCTCGAGAGCGACCGTCCGAACGCGTTCGCGGCGAGCTGCGTCCGTCCGATCAACCGTTGCGCGTTGAGGATGACGAGGTGCGCCCGCGGCGCGAAGTAATCGCCCCCGGTGAAGTTCACGCGTGGGCTCGCCATCGCCACGCTCTCGGGTAGGCTCCCGGCCTGGAACATCCGGTTATCCGCCCCCGAATAACTGAGGGTCGCGTCCCAGGTACCGTTCAGGACTCCGAGCTTCGCGAACAGCGTGCCGATCCGGCTGCGGGTGTCCTGACGCCACCCGTCCTCCCGCTCGTAGCGTGCGCCGACGTAGTAGTCCCACACGCCGCGCCGCGCCCCGGCGCGTGCCTTGAGCTCGTAGCGGCCCCAGCTCCCCGCCGACGCTTCGATTTCGCGCTCTGCCGGGCTCGCGCCGCGCCGGGTCACGAGGTTCACGGCGGCGCCCAGCGCATTCCGGCCGAGCAGCACCGACGGCCCGTACACGACGTCGACCCGCTCGACATCCTCGAGCGGCAGGAGGTCGAAGTTGACCTCGTGCGCGTCCGCCTCGTTGGCGCGCACCCCGTCGATGTACACCGTCACACCCTGCGGCAGCCCGATCACCGGTGAGACCTGGAACCCGCGGAGCGACACGTCCATCTGGCCCGTGGCCCCCAGCTCGTCGGATGTGGTCACACCCGGCAACTGCTCCAGCGCGTCGGCCAGCGAGCGCACGCCGCGCGCGTCCAGGTCCTGGACGCCCAAGGTGGCGGTCCGTCCCGCCAATCCGCGCGCCAGCTCGCGCACGGTCGGGAGCCGGACGCCGGTGACGACGACGGGGGTGAGGGTGCTGGTGTCTTTGGGCGTGGAGTCGGGCTGCTGTGCGCTGGCGGGCGGGGGCGGCCAAGCGATCAGCACCGCGCCGACGAACCAACGCGGAACGCGGAAGTGGGAACGCGGAACAGCAGGACGATCTTCGGTTCCGCGTTCCGCGTTCCGACTTCCGCGTTCAGTTGAACGCACTCAACCCCGTGATTTCCTGGCCTAGGATGAGCGTGTGAATGTCGTGCGTCCCCTCGTAGGTGTAGACCGACTCGAGGTTCGCGAGGTGGCGCATCGCCTGGTACTCCGCCAGGATGCCGTTCGCGCCCAGCAGGCGCCGCGCTTCGCGCGCCACATCGGTCGCGATGCTCACATTGTTGCGCTTGGCGAGCGAGACCTGTTGCGGTGTGGCCTTCCCCTGGTCCTTGAGGCGCCCGAGCTGCAGACAGAGCAGCTGGGCCTTGGTGATTTCGGTGAGCATCTCGGCGAGGCGCGCCTGCTGCAGCTGAAAGCCGCCGATCGGATGCCCGAACATCACCCGGCTCTTCGCGTAGCCCACCGCCTCATCGTAGCACGCCATCGCCGCGCCCACCGCCCCCCAGGCGATGCCGTAGCGCGCCTGGGTGAGGCACATCAACGGAGACTTGAGGCCGCCCGTTTGGGGCAGCAGCGCGTCTTTCGGCAGGCACACATCCTGGAGCACCAGCTCGCTCGTGTCGCTGGCGCGCAGGGAGAGCTTGCCCTTCTGGTCCTTGGCGGAGAAGCCCTTGGTGTCGGTGGGCACGATGAAGCCGCGGATCGAATTGACGTCGTCCAGCTTGCCCGTCTTGGCCCACACGACGGCGAGCTGCGCCGTCGAGCCGTTGGTGATCCACATCTTGGCGCCATTCAACACCCAGCCGTCCTTCGTTTCCTTCGCCACGGTGATCATGCCGCTGGGATTCGACCCGTAGTCCGGCTCGGTGAGCCCGAAGCATCCGATCACCGCGCCCGACGCCATCGGCGGCAGCCAGCGCCGCTTCTGCGCGTCCGAGCCGAAGGCATAGATGGGGTACATGGCGAGCGCCCCCTGCACCGAGGCGAACGAGCGCACCCCCGAGTCGCCGCGCTCCAGCTCCTGCATGATCAGCCCGTAAGCGACGTTGTTCAGTCCGGCGCAGCCGTACTCCTCCGGCAGGTTGGCGCCGAACAGGCCGAGCTCGGCCATCTGCGGCACGAGCTGCTTGGGGAATCGGCCTTCGATGTAGTGCTCGCCGATGATGGGGATGAGGTTGTCGTCCACCCAGCCGCGCACCGTGTCCCGCACCGCGCGCTCTTCTTCGGACAATAGTCCATCGACGTCGTAGAAGTCGACGCCCTGGAATTTCGGCATATGAGCCTCAGTGGGCAGTGTTCAGTCGGGCAGTCGTCGGTAAACCTAACTGGCAGCTTGGACCTGCGGCGCTGACGACTGACGCCCGGGCCGAGCGAAGGCGGCGGTATCCGACGCCCGGAAGCGGCGGGCCTCGACGTCCCACCGGAAGAAGGTGATGTGGACGGCCGTGGGCTCGATCGTCACGAAGTTGAAGCTCGAGGGGCGCCCGCCGCGCGAGCGTTGGCACAACGTCCCCGCGGTCGACACCACCACGCGTCCGTCGAGCAGGTCGGCGCCCTCCTGGTGGTCGTGCCCGCACAGCACGACCTCCGCGCCGGAGCCGATGATGCGGCGCTGCGCCTGCCGCCAGCGGGCGAGCCCCATGCGGCGCGAGATGTCGCCCCGCAGCACGTTGTGGTGCAGGACCAGCACGCGCGCCTGCTCGGGCAGCGCGGCGGCGAACAGCGCGCGCACCCGCTCGATCTCGCGCTTCGGCAGATGTCCCTTGACCGCGAGGTCGCGGAGCCGCAGGGTGAGCGATCCCCAGGCGACGCCGTGCGACGTGAGCGCGCCCGCGATGACGGCCCCGGGCAGCGTCAACGTGGGCGCCAAGTCCACGCCCAGATAGCGAGCGTATTTCGCGTAGAGCGGCGCTTTGTCGAACGGGATGAGGGGTCGCCTCCACCAGCGCACATCGTGGTTACCGGGGATCACGTGCACCGGCGCCGTTCGGGCCGCCGTCTGCACCAGCGCCCGCGCGCGCTGGAACTCGCCATGCCGCGCCCGCTGCGACAGGTCTCCCGAGATCACCACCGCGTCGGGTCGCAGGTCGGGGATCGTCTGCTCCAGCGCCTCGATCTGCTCGATGTCCGCGAGACCGCCGAAATGCAGATCAGAGACGTGCAGCAGCTGGACCGTCACGACTCGGCCTGTACGGTGTAGGTGAGCGTCGCGTCGCCGTTCGCGGGCACCGCGACTCGGAACCGGACTTCGCTGGCGGACAGCTTCTCGGCCGGCGCGCTGCTTTCCGTGACGCGCCACACGCCGAAGTGCGCCTCGCGCACGTCGACCGTCACCGCCGCGGGTTTCGCGTTCGAGATCGTGACCTTGTACGCGGCGGTGATCCGCTGGCGCGGCGCCATCCCGCGCTTGGGGGGCGCCAGCGCTTCTTGCGTGTAGTCCGTCTGCACGCGCTCCGCGGTGACGTCGAAGGCATCGCCCGACTGGACCCGCAGATCGCGCCCAGGCGCCGTGTGCTCGCTCCGCGCTTCCCCCACGAGCTGGAGCCGGCCAGCGGAATCGGCCTGGTACACCTGGACCGTGCCGCCGGGGAGTGGGCGCTCGCCGAACGGCGTGCCGCGGGCGCGCTTGAGGGTGTACCACACCTGCACCGGCACGCGATTCTCTTCCCCCGACGCCTGGCCGAGGAAGCCGCGCCATGGCAACGCTCCCGGAACGATGAACTCCTGGGCGTAGGCAGCACCCGAGCGGGGGAACAGCGCCGTCGTCACCGCCATCCCGGGCTCAATGGAGACCTTGCCGGGGAGTTGGTACACGTGGGTCTCGCCCACAGCCTGTTCATCGGTCGTCACCACCACTTCCGAGAGCGCGAGACCCTTGGCGCGGTAGGCCCGCGGAGCCGGAGCCTCGGGCCGTGCCCGATTGATCGACCCGGCGACGAGCTGCACCTCGGCCGTGTCGGCGCGGAGCGACTCGGACGCGATCGTCGCGCTCCCCGACACCTGACACCTGGCACCGAGCAGCACGACCTGATATACCGTCTCCCAGTGCGCCGCGCCGTCGGCCACGTAGGCGAGGTCCGTCCTGGGTCGGGGCTGCGTCGCCTCGAGCCCGAGGGTCGCTTCCGGTGTGGTCCGCACGAGCTCCGGCGGTACAAGCGGCTCGCCCGGCAGCGACAAGACGTAGCGGCCGTCCGGTAGTCGGTACTGCGGGGGATCGGTCCGGCCCACAGTCGCCCGCACGGTGTCGGTCGCGCCTCCAGCGCGCGGTCGGACGAAGGAGAGTGTCTGTCCGGCCGCGGCCGTCAGGGCGGCGTCTTGTGTCGTAGGCGGGCGCACCACCGCTGACACGACCGCCACGGCCGTGTCGGGCGAGAACAGCGTCGCACCGTCGAGCCCTTCCAGCTTGAGCGTGAAGGTGGTGCGTCCCCTCTGGAGCGGCTGCGGCAAGCTGCGCCGCACCACGACGCGCCCGTCACTATAGATGGAAAGCGACGTCTGGCCGGCGAGCGGCGCGACACCCACCACGATCGCCAGCACTATGGACGCCGTGATTTGAGCCATTCGAATGCGATCCTCTGCACGATGCGAAAGGTCAGGACGTACCAGGCGACCCCCGCTACGGCACCCACCGTTCGGGCCGTGGTCTGCGAGCCCGCCGCCGCGGACCGGAGGGTGATCGTTACATACCCCACAACCAGGATGGTGGTAACGATCGCCACGAGACGCCCGATGCGTGACGCCTTTCGCGTGACGTCGCGCGTGCACGTCGCGCACAGGTCGCCCGGAGCGATACCTGTCGTCCGTTCGCCGCAGCGCGCGCACGGGTGGCTAGAGCCGGCGGGCCACAGCCCGGGCGAATTCAGTGGTCGAAGCACTGCCTCCCAGATCCTTGGTGCGGACGTTGTCCTGCACGATCGCCGTCTCGAGCGCACGGCGCAGTCGGCCCGCCGCCTCGAGCTCACCCACATGGTCCAGCATCATGGCGGCGGCCAGCAGCTGGGCCGAGGGGTTCGCGATCCCCTGCCCCGCGATGTCCGGCGCCGAGCCGTGCACCGCCTCGAAGATCGCCGCGTGCTCGCCGATGTTCGCGCCCGGCGCGAGCCCCAGCCCGCCCACCAGCCCTGAGGCTTCGTCCGAGAGAATGTCGCCGAACAGGTTGGTCGTGACCAGCACGTCGAACTGCGCCGGGTTGATCACGAGCTGCATCGCCGCGTTGTCCACGATCTTGTCGTCCGACGCGATCTGCCCGTCGTACTCGCGCGCGATCACCTGCGCGGTCTCGAGGAACAACCCCGAGGTCGCCTTGAGAATGTTCGCCTTGTGCACCACCGTCACCTTCTTGCGCCCGTGGTGCTTCGCGTACTCGAAGGCGTACCGCACGATCCGCCGACAGCCGTCCCGCGTCATCACCGAGGTCGACTGGGCGAGCGCCTTGGGATCGTTGCCCACCTTGAACGTCCGGTCGTAGCCTACGTACATCC
>DATHGL010000284.1:0-6140 GCA_035317625.1 Gemmatimonadales bacterium
CGGGCCCACGGCACCACTGGCCGGACGTTGGCGCGCCGGTACAGCAGGAACGACAGGAACGTGGTGAGGATCATCAGGTTCACGGCGGTGTTCTTGGCGCTCATCACGCCGAGGGCGCCCAGGAACGGGTGGTGCGAGCCGCCCATGGCCGCGAGCTCCTTCGAGTCCGCGATCATCGTGTGGGGCGTGCCCCAGACGATCGCCCCCAGCACCAGCACGATCAGCAGGTACTTGGTGTAGGGCTGGAACCGCTCCGCGCCCGGAATGCGGCCCATGCCGATCCACAGATAGTAGTTCCCCGTGAGGAACAGCACCGCGATGAGGAACGCCTGGATCACCCACAGCCAGCTCATGAAGCCGCCCATCATGGTGATCCCCATCGACTGGTCGTACTGATAGATCTCCCGCCCCAGCCAGTAGCCCGCGAACGGCAGCACGATGAGGGCCGACATCGCGATGAAGTTCCCGACGTAGCCCATCCAGTCGTAGTGCGCGCGCTCTTCGTCGGTCTTCGCGGCGAGGAAGCGATAGCTCGCGTATGCCCCCACGATCGCGCCGCCGAACACGACGTTCGCGATCACGCGATGCACGTTGATGGGCATCCAGGTCGCGTTGGCGATCGCGTGCCACAGCTTGATGGTGGTGGGGTCCGTGGTGGGCGTAATGTCCCGCGGCGGCGACATCATGTACGTCAGCCACGAGTTCGCGATGAACATCACCACCGTGCCCCAGACGTTGAGCAAGATGCCCAGCGTCCAGTGGCCCAGCTTCGCCCGCCCCTTCTTCCAGCGGTCCCAGCCGTAGTAATAGAGGTACAGGGTGAACGACTCGATGAAGAACAAGGCCGCGTACAGCCACATCGACGGCGCGAAGATCGTGGTCAAGTACGCCCAGAACCGGGGATACAGCGTCGAGAGGCCGAACACCAGCATCGCGCCCCAGATCGCCGTGGCGCTGTACGCCACGAGCAAAAGCCGCGTGAACTCCTTGCTCAGCCGGTCGTAGCGCTCGTCGTGGCCGAAGATGCCGATCGCCTCGGTGACCACGGCGAACATCGGCACCCCCAGCACGAACGCCGCGAACATCAGGTGCACCTCGGCCGTGATCCACACGAACGCCCGCGCGCCGATCACCGGGAACTCGCCGTAGGCGCGGCTGGTGTCGGCAGCCGCTTGCAGAACGAGCAGCAGGTGGTCCGTCATCCGTCGTCCGTCACGAAGAACGGCTTTCGCTTCGAGAAGTCGATCGGCAGCGCGCTGCGCACTTCCGCGAGCAGCTCGGGCGTCACCTCCCGGCGCCCCTGGCGGCGCGCCCACTCCTCCACCCGCTGCATCACCACGCCCCGCACAAACGAGGGAATCCGCTCCATGCGCGCGCGCGCCGCGTCGGCCCACACGAGGGCGGGCGTGAAGTCGTCACCGTACGCGAGCGCGCGCGCGGGCTCGATCGGGGCCGTGTCGCCCGTCGGCTGATAGACACACGACGGATCGGCGGCGAGCACGTCCCCTTCGAGCGCGAACGCGCGGGCGCGACAGCCGCCGCACAGCACGCGGTATTCGCACGTGCCGCACTTCCCGCCCAGCGCGCCCTCGCGCAGCCGGCGCAACAACGGCGCCGACCGCCACAGGTCGGCAAAGCGGTGCGTGCGCAAGTCGCCCGCCACCTCGGGCATGTACGGACAGGGCGTGAGCTTGCCGTCCGGCGTGATGCGGCAGTACTGGGTGCCGCACGGGCAGCGGGTGCGGTAGTTCAGGACCGGGGAATCGGGATCGATCTGATGCACGTGCCGCATGAAATGCGGCGCGCACTTGGCGCGCACGAGCATGCGCCCGCGGTAGGCGTGCTCCCAGCGCGCCAGGTCGGCAAGCACCGCCTCGTAGTCCGCCGCGGTCAGGTCGCCGAGCGACGCGCCCCGCCCGGTCGAGACCAGGAAGTAGCAGTTGAAGGAGACCGCCCCCTGCTCGGCCGACCACGCGACCAGTCGCTCGAGCTCCGCCCGGTTTCCCTTGGTGACCGTGGTCTGGATGATGAAGTCGAGTCGCGCGGCGCGGAGTCGCACCAGGGCGGCCTGCACGTCCGCCAGGGCACCGCGACCGTGCCGGAAATTGTCGTGATAGGAGGGGCGCAGCGAATCCACGCTCACCGCCACCCCGCGCACGCCGGCACCCGTGAGCGCCGCAATCCGCTCGTCGGTGAGGAGCGTGCCGTTCGTCCCCACGACGACGGTGGCGCCGTTGGCCGAAGCGTAGTGGGCGATCTCCGTCAGGTCCTGCCGCAGCAGCGGCTCGCCGCCGGAGAGGATCAACAGGGGGGCCGGATTCACCGCCAGCAGCTGATCGACGATGTCGAGGCACGCGGTCGTATCGAGCTCACCCGCGGCGCTCTCGTGCGGCCCCGCCGCGATGTAGCAGTGGGCGCACTCGAGATTACAGCGCTTGGTCAGATTCCAGGCGACCACGTGCGGCACGTAGTCCACGTCAGTCCCCGGCTTGCTCCGCCAGCAGCCGCTCCATTGCCGCCTTCGCGTCCTCGGGCTTCATGGTCTTCAGGTCCACGGGGCACTTCCCCATCTGGGCCTCGATGTCGCGGATGGGACAGCGCGTGATCCCCTGCGCCTTGGCGTCCTCGATGAACGCCCGCATCTCGGGAGACAGCGCGTCCCGCCCCTCCGCTTCGGCGCGGATCTGCTTGGCGCGGAGCTCCTGGAACATGACCATCATCGTGTCGACGTCGAACTCGTCGGCCGCGATCATCGCCTGTTTGTTCTCGTCCATCACGCGCGTGGTCACGCGCCAGATCTCGTGACCGCGGGCGAAGCGCTCCACGGTGTTCCGGGCCAGGGGGCGAGCGATGAGCGGGACCAGCTGGAGGCGCTGCCACGCCTGCTCGGTCCACACGATCGGATCGGCCGCCGTGCGGGGCCGCCGACTCACCGCGCCCGTCACGGGGCACTTCACCTCCACGTCCGCGACCGCGGGCTCGGGGTCGTCGTCCTGCCCCTGGACCTTGGTCGCCTTCATCTGCTCCTGGGCCTTCACCTCCGCGAGCGCGATCTCCTCGGCGGAGCCGATGCCCATGATCAGCTGCATGTGCGTCGGCAGCAACTTCCGGATGGCCTCGTCCAGCCATTTGTTCGTCACCGTCGCCCCGCCCGGCGCGCCGTGCGTCTGCTCGACCACATATTCCTCCACGGCGCGGCGCGCGATCCCCTGGGCAAACGGCGGTACCCGAAGAATCCGCACCTCGGCCTCCGGCGCCCAGGGGAGCCCCGCCACGCCGTCTTCCTCGATCCAGGGGATGTCCTCCGGCCGCACCCCACCCGTTCCCGCGAGCAGCACGTTGCACGTTGCAAGTCGCACGAGATTTTCGGCCTGACTGCCGAGTTGCGTGCCCTCGATGCGGTGTGCCCCGTGCCGCGCGAGCACGAGCAGCGACGGCTTGATCTCTTCAGCCCACTGCATGATGACCTGGAACGGCTTGCCGACCAGGATCTGGGTCTTGAGCGGGACATCCGGGAACTCCTGGGCCATCACTTCCGCCCGCTTCAGATTCGCCTGGCACAGCTTGAGCAGTCCCTTGTCGATGATGTTGTTGTGCAGCTCCTCCTGCTCCTCGAACTTGAAGACTTTGGAAGCTTGATAGGAGAGAACATCTTTGATGTTGTGAAACACGACGTGGTGGTACTCCACGTCGAACGCGCTGCACACGTACAGCGACCCACCGAACGCCTGCGCCAGCTCGAGCGCGGCACGCATCGCCCGATAGCTGTAGGACGAGCCGTCCACACACACGAGAAACCGCCCGCCGTCGAACGCCCGGTCGTCCCGCACTAGCAGGACGTCCTTCTCGATGCCGCGCAGCACGCGCGACACGACTCCGCCGAGCTGCGAGTACGCTTGGCGGCCGAGCCCGTGCGCGCCGACCGCCAGGAGATCGTACGCGCGACCCGACGAGCCGGCCAACCGCGCCGCGCTGTCTTCGTCTTCGGCGATCAGCCTGCCGTTGTCGGCGACCTTCACGTCCGACCGGACCTTGCCGCCGCCGTCGTAGCCGGCCGCGCGATCGGGGTCGAAGCCGATCAGCCCCGGCAGCCGGCCGGCGCCGCGGTTCACCTCATTGACGATTTCCTCGTAGTTGATCCCTTCGAGCAGCTGGCGCGTCAGCCGCACCCCCGCCGTCTCACAGCGGTTGCCGAGCTGGTCGAGAAAGCTGTCGGCGATGAGCTGCAGCCCTTTCTCGATCAGCTTGTCATGGATCTTGCGCTGCTTCTTGATCTCCTCGGGGGTCTGGAACCGGGCGGGGAGCCCGGTCTCGAGCTGGCGGAAGCGGACGTCGTGGAGGCGGGCGGCGTAGACGTGGTTCCCGGTGATCCGGCCGTCGGATTTGCGACACAACTCGATCGCTCGGTCGACGGCCCAATCCGAATGCGTCGAGTTGTCGACCGGGACGAAGATCTCGCGGTACAGCGGCACCTTCCCCTCCGTCGTGCGGGGCGGGCCGGGCATGCACTCCCATCTCGCCGGGCCCGGTACAGCCGCCGGGTTCGGAGCGAGGTGCAGGGAGAGGCTGGTAGTGTGTGTCCGGCCGTCATGGCGGACCGGAGTCCGCCAGAGTATGCGATTCCGGAGCTGCGTGTGCGGCGAGTATGCGCCCCGGCGCGGAGGCTGTCAAGCGGCCCGCCGCGCGTTTCATCTTGGGGGGTTCGGCTCCGCTCCGAGCTCCCGCCACTGCCCCGGATCGCTCGCGTCGCACCCATCCGCCTCGGTCCAGCAGACCAGGAACTCCGTGACCGGGTGTACTTCCCACAGCGCGAACCGCTTGGGCTGCCCCGGCAGGTCGTTGTCGGGGTCGCCGTTGACGGCGTGCGCGTTGTCGTAGAAGAGCTGACCCCGCACCAAAACCTGTCGGTGGGCGTGCGCCACCGACCGCAGGTTGTCCGTGCTCCACTTGACCGGCCGATCCTGCGGAATCATCTCGGCCACGATGCCGTCGTACTCGGTGTCGTCCCAACGCCGCGCCAGGGTGATGTGGAAGTCGTTGTTCGGGACGCCAGCGAGCCCGCAGTTGACGGATTCCCCCGTGTTGGCGTGGGGCGAGCCCACGATGAACCCGGTGACCTCCACCAGATCGCCCTCCGCCACGGGACGGCTCGAGGTGTTCAGGTGCTGGAGCTTCGCCCGCGCCGTCCGAGACAGGCCGCGCTTCTCGCCCACGAGCGCAGCGGCCTCGGATTGCAGCGTCGTGAAGTCATCGAATGAGAGCGACACCGCCGCACCGCGACCCGGCACGGTGCGCTTGCGCTGATTCATGAGAGCGTGCGCGGAGCCGGCGGGCTCGCACCCTCGCGTGGGACAGACGGCGAGCGATGCGGCGCAGGCGGCGTGCTGCGGCGTCTGCGCGGCGAGCGGCACCGCCAGGCCGAAGGCCACGAGCCATGCGGGCAGCGGCGTGCCGGAGCCGCTCAGGGAACGACCTGGCGCCCGGCCTCGTCGTAGACGGTGATGGCATCCACCGGGCAGGCGGCGCAGGCGCGCACCAGGCGCTCGCGCTCCACCGCCTCAGGCGTGACGAACCCGGCCACCGTGTCTTCGTCCAGCTCGAAGCCCTCCGGCGCCTCTTTCACACAGTCTCCGAACCCGACGCACTGATCGCGGTCGATCACGATGCGCAGCCCGTGCACCACCCGCTCGGAGAGCCGGCTCACATCCCCTCCAAGCCCAGGTCGGTCCGCGCGGTGTCCATCACAGCGGGCGTGATCTCGCCGATCCCGCGGTCCCGGGCGTACTCCAGGTAGATGCGCTTGACCATTCCGCGCACGAACCCGGGGACACGAGCTAACCGCTCCCGCGCTTCCATTGACCAGATGGGCCCGCTCCCCGCTCCCCGCTCACCGCTTTCGTCGAAAGCGTTTTCCTTTCCGGTCACCACCATCCCGCGGATCATCTCGAGCGGCTGCTCTTCGATCGTTCGCCCGCCGATCTTGACGCCGAGCGACGCGACCAGCTGGGTCTCCATCGGGTTCGTGAGCAGGGCCACCACACGGCCGCAGGTCGGGCACTTGAACGCCGCCGCGAGCGTGCCGTCGCCCGGAAGCTGGCGCTCCTCGAACAGCATCTGCCGGTCACATTCGACGCAGAGGA